>NZ_JBDOQR010000050.1:0-35096 GCF_039839315.1 Phaeobacter sp. CAU 1743
TCGCCCTCACGGGCATGCTGGCTGCGGGTGAGTTCGGTCCAGGCCATCGTGGTCTCCGTTCAGTGTCGTACCCGAACAGAAACACAACCTCCTGAACTCACTCAATTAGTTTCAAATCGGGCTCTGAAAGAGGGCAACTGGATCCGCCGTCTGGGAGCGGCTGTTCTGATGGCGGGGGGCGTTGCACTGATCGGAACGTCTTTGTGATGGGCATCAAGCCGCGCCGACTGCTCAATCTTCGGGCATGGGCGTTGACGCAACGCCGGGCGGCGCGCAAAGTGTTAGCGGCCACATTTCCAATGCGGCGCATTAAGATCAAGATAAACAGGGGCTTTGGGGCGAATCTGGACCCATTTGGGCGTCGCGCTGCGACATTCTGGCCTTATCAGTTTTTGAAACTGTCACTGTCGACTGAGACAGGCCAACCGCAAGCTTTTGTTACTTGAGACAACGAAAATAAAAACACGACCAATAATCCAATAGGGAGTATCCAAACAATGACTGCAAAACACACCGTCACCCGGCGTTCCGTGCTGAAGACAGCAGGCGCAGCCGCGCTGGCCGCACCGCTTTATTCCAAGAGCGCGCTGGCCTCTTCGGGTGAAGTCAACATTCTGATGTGGTCGGATTATCTGCCGCCTTCCTTCCTCGAAGCCTTTGAGGCGGAAACCGGTATCAAGGTGAATTACACCGGTATCGGCTCGAACGAGGAAATCATCAACAAGATGAAGGCGACCAAGGGGCAGGGCTTCGACATCGTCTCGCCCACCAACAACCGCTCGCTGCAGTGGGGCCCGCTGGAGCTGCTGCAACCTTTTGACATGAGCAAGGTGAACATCGACGCGGTGAACCCGGCGATGGCCAAGATCGGCACCGACGCCTGGAACTTTGGCGGCAAGGGCTCGCACTGGCTGCCGCATATCTGGGGCACCGAAGGCATTGCCTACCGTACCGACAAATGGCTGCCTGCGGGCGATGCGCCCTCTTATGGCGATGTCTGGAGCGAAGAGAACGCCGGCAAGACCATGGGCCGCGCGCATTCGATGATGCTGGGCGCCGGTCTGTACATGGAAGCTTCGGGCGAGATGGAGCCGGGTTCTGTCTGGGCCGCCTATGAAAACGAAGAGACCATGCGCAAGGTCTGGGGCCAGATCACCGACTGGTGTGTGGCGCGCAAGGACCGGATCAAGCTGATCTGGAACGATGCAGACACCCAGAAGAACGGTCTTCTGAACGAAGGCGTTGTGGTTGGTCAGACCTGGGACGGCCCGCCGCTGGCGCTGAAATCCGCTGGCGAGCCGGTGCACTATCAGGCGCCGGTCGAAGGTGCGATGGCCTGGGTCGACGGTATGTCGATGCCGGTGGGCGCGCAGAACATCGAACAGATCTATGCCTTCATCGAGTTCGCCTATCGCAAGGAACCCGCGGGCGTGGCCATCGACAGCCACGGCTACAACTCGCCGGTTCTGGGCGCTGATGCCTACTCGGGCGACACCTACAAGAAGAACTTCGCCGAAGCCTATCCCGGCGACAGTCTGGCCAATCTCAACCCCTGGCCGGCCGAGGCGCCCTGGTACGCCGACGTGCGCACCGAGTTCGTCAACAAGTTCAAGAGCGCCTGATCCGCGCCTGATAAAACTGGCCTTCCGGTGCATCCGGGGGGCCAGCCGCGCGCCAGATGGCGCAAGACGCAATGACAATTGAACGGGTGCATCCTGCGCCGACCGGTGGTCTGCCACCGGACCGGAGGGGTGCAATCTGAGGAGAGGCCATATGAGTGCTGGGGTCGGTGTAGATCTTGAGAACCTCTGGATCCGATTTGGGGATTTCGTCGCGGTCCGCGACGCGAATGTGAACATCAACGGGGGCGATTTCTTCTCCTTCCTCGGGCCGTCGGGATGCGGCAAGACCACCATTCTGCGGGCGGTTTCGGGCTTCTTGGAGCCCAGTGATGGCCGGGTGCTGATCGGTGGCAAGGACATGAAGGGGATCGGCCCCAACAAACGCCCCACCGCGCTGATCTTTCAGAATCTGGCGCTGTTTCCGCTGATGAAGGTCTGGGAAAACATCACCTTCTCCATGGAGATCAAGGGCGCCTCCGCCCGCGAGCGTCGCAAGCGCGCCGACGAGCTATTGGACATGATCGCACTGCCGGGGCAGGGGGATAAGCTGCCCTCGGAACTGTCCGGCGGCCAGCGCCAGCGGGTTGCCATTGCCCGCGCCCTGTGCGCCGAGCCGGACGTTCTGTTGCTCGATGAGCCGCTGTCGGCGCTGGACCTGAAACTGCGCCAGCACATGCGCACCGAGCTGCGCGAGATCCAGAAGCGGGTCGGCATCACCTTCATCTATATCACCCACGATCAGGGCGAGGCCCTGACCATGTCCGACAATATCGCGGTGATGCGCGCTGGCGTCATCGACCAGATCGGCGATGGGAAATCGGTTTACAACGACCCCGCCACTGCCTTTGCCGCCTCCTTTGTCGGGGAAAACAACGTCTTTCGCGGCAAGGTGAAACAGGTCTCGGGCGAGACGGCCCTGATCAGCACCAACCGCTCCGGCGATCTGCTGGCCCGCATCTCCACCGCCAATCACGGCAAGATGCAGCCGGGTGACGATGCCATGCTGTTCATCCGCCCCGAAGCCTTTGCCCTCGCGCCTGCGGGCGCCTCTGGTGATCACTTTGTTACCGCCACCGTCACCAACGAGGAATTCGAAGGCAACGTCTTCAACATCTTCATGGAAGGCGACGGCGGCAAGGAGTTGAAGGTGTCGCTGCCCAACCTTGGCCAGTCCTTTGACAGCCATAAGGGCGAGGCAATGACCCTGCAATATGATGTCCAGAACGCCGTGGCTTTGCCTGCTGGCGAACTGGCCACGGAATAGGAGGCGATCGTGATGCCTCGTTTTCTGAGGGAATTCTTCAACCGCAACGGCGTCGGCATGGGGTCTTTGATGCTGGGTCTGGTCCTGTTCTGGACCGTGGGCCTCATCATCCTGCCGCAGCTGTCGATGCTCGACTTCTCGTTCCGGCCCAACCTGCCACCGCCGGAAATCGGCGGACCTAAGGATGTCTATACTGTCGAAAACTACAAATACCTGATCTACGGCCCCGAGGGCGGCAGTCAGGACTATAACGCCGTCGATCTGCGGGTGTTCTACCGGACCCTGATCGCAGCCGTATTCGTGACCCTGTTCAACCTGATCCTGTGCTATCCGATTGCCTATTATCTGGCGCAGACCAAGGGTAATCACATCCGCATCTTTGCGCTGATGCTGATCATTCCCTACTGGATCAATGAGATCCTGCGCGCCTTTGCCCTGCGCATCATCTTTGGCGAAACCGGGGTTCTGAACAACGCTTTGGTGGGCCTTGGAATTTTCGACACGCCCTTTGATTTCATCCGCAACGATATCGCGCTCTATGCGGGGCTTGGTTATGCCTACATCCTGTTGATGATCTTCCCGATCTACAACGTGATCGAAAGCCTTGACCGCAACCAGATCGAGGCAGCGCGGGACATGGGGGCCAGCTGGCCGATGATCCATCGCCGCGTGGTCATCCCCTATGCCAAACCGGGCATTTCCTCGGGCTGTACCATGGTCTTCATGCTGTCGGCCGGGGCGCTTGCGGCGCCGCAAATCCTGGGTGGCCCATCGTCGCTCTGGTTCACGCAGCTGATTTATCAGCAGTTCAATGACAACAGTGACTGGCCACAGGGCGCGGCCTATGCGGTGGTGCTGCTGGTGACCTGTATCCTGCTGGTGTTGGCGATCATGCGCCTGTTCAAGGTCAACATGGGGGATATCGGCAAATGAAGTCCTTCTCCCTGATCCGCGCCAGCCTCTGGATCTATCTGGCGATCTTCTTTGCCTATCTGCTGGGCCCCTTGGTGATCATGTCGGTCACCGCCTTCAACAGCCCCGAATTCCCGCGGGCCACGCCCTGGGAATGCCTGACCTTCGAATGGTTCTCGGCCCTGTTTCAGGACGAGCGTATCCTCAACGGGATCAAGAACTCGATCCTGGTGGGGGCGGGCACGGTGGTACTGTCGGTGGCGATGGGGCTCGCCGGGGCACTGATGCTGACCCAGATCTGGCCCAAGCTGCGCGCCACATACTACACCATCATCATCGCGCCGATCCTGATCCCTGGCGTTGTCATCGGTATTTCGACGCTGGTGTTCTGGGACCGCATCAACCGCATGGTGGGTCTTGGCGCCGACAGCTTCCTGTCAAACGGGCTGTTCCTGACGGTGATCGGTCAGTCCACCTTTATCGCCAGCTATTGCATGCTGGTGCTGGTGGCGCGGCTGCAACGCTATGACACGGCCCTGACAGAGGCGGCGCTGGACCTTGGCGCCACCCATGCGCAGGCGTTCCGCAAGGTGCTGCTCCCGTTCATGAAACCGGCGATTGCCTCGGCTGCGGTTCTGGCCTTTCTCGCCAGTTTCGAGAACTACAACACCACCACCTTCACCTTTGGCGAATATCCGACGCTGACCATCGAACTGGCCCAGAAGGTGCGCTATGGCATTACGCCTGCGATCTCGGCCCTGGCCTTTATCATCGTGGTGCTGACCGTCTTTGCCGCGCTGTTCAACGAGGCGAACATCCGCCGCAAGGAACTGGTGGCCACGGCCCGCAAGGATGCTACGGTGGAAGAGCTGGAAAGCGGCAAGTTCCGCGTTCCGGGCTTCCTCAGCTCGAACTGGGCGGCGGTGGTCCTGGTGGTTCTGGCCTGCGCTACGGTTGTCGTTGTCGGCACCGCCACGGTCTACAGCCCCGCGCAATGTATTGCCGATGTGCAGGAGCAAAAGCGCATTGAGACCGAACTGCGCATCCAGGAACTGCGCCAGCGCCGCGCCGAAGAAGCGGCCCGCAAGGCGGCGGAAGAGGCCGAAACCGCGCCGAAACCTCAGGCAGCGCCCTCTGGCAACAACTCCGGCTTTGGCGGGGTCTTCAGCCCCAACACCCTGACCGGGGATGGCGAGACCGAGGAGGAAGAAAGCAAGGCGCCCGCGGCGGACGACAGCAACAACTCCGGCTTTGGCAATGTCTTTGCTCCGAGCACGCTGAGCGGCGAGGGCAGTGGCGACTGACCTTGGTCTGAAGCGAAAATGAAAAGGCGGCTCTAAGGGGCCGCCTTTTTCTATGGTTGTGCGGAAGGCAGGCATGCCTTGCGGGTGTTGGCAGACATTTGATGGCAGGATAGGGATGCAGCGAAACGGGTGTCACACTGGGAAAGCGCGATATGGCTACGCAGAACGGCGACAACACAAAGCGCCTTGAAAGCCGTTCGCTGGGCGTGGCCATGTGGGGCAACCTGTTCATGGCCGCAGCAGGGTTGGTGGCGGGTGTGCTATCGAACTCCAACGCGATCATGATGGACGGTCTGTTCTCCCTTATCGGATTCGGTTCCGCGCTTCTTGGACGGCGGATCAGCCGCCGCATTGATGCAGGCCCCGACAAGGCGCGCCCCTATGGCTATGCTGCGGACGAGGCGATCTTCTCCACCTTCCGGTCGCTGTCCCTTCTGGGACTGGTCCTGTTCGCCATCACGAATGCGATCAAGAACGTTTACAACTACCTCAGTGGCATGACGCCTGAGCCGCTGAATTTTGCTCCCATGATCATCTACTTTGCAGGGATCGGGCTGGTCTGCGCGATCCTGTGGGGCTTCCATCATTTTACCTGGCGTCGAACGGGGAAGCGCAGCGCGATCCTGCGGCTTGAGGCAAAGGCCGCGATGTTTGACGGGCTGATCACGGCTGCTGCGGGCGCCGGTCTGGGCGCCATCTATATGTTCCGGGATGGCCCGCTGGCACCGGTTGCGCCGGTTGGAGATTCAGTGATTGTACTCTTGCTCTGTCTGCTGGCCATCGGTTCCTATGTGCGTGAATTCCGGGGTGGGCTGGGCGAATTGGCCGGCGCGAGCGCGCGGCCGGAGTATGTCGCAACCGCCCGGCGCAGCCTGCGGTCCGCGATCGCCGAGGATGGCGGCGAATTGCAGGACATGTCGGTGACCAAACTTGGCCGTACGTTCCTGGTGACTGTCTACTACGATCCTCGCCGTCCCATGTCAGCATCAGACATCGACAAGCTGAACCTGCGCATGATCGAGGATGCGCGCAAGACGCTGACGGGGGCGGACGTGCTGCTGTTGATTACCGAACATCCCCGGCGCTGGCCCGATGCTCTGAACCCGTTCTGAAGCCTGTGCTCCCGGTAAAACGGCCCTGCATGTTCGCCGGGATGCCTCTCAGGCTTGTCGTTGTCCGTTTTGGTCAGCTTGGGCGGCTGTGACCCGTCCCGCTGGCCAGCGTCACGGGCGGGCCGGACCAATCGACGTTCTCGGGCAGGCGGTCGGTGATGAAATGATCCATCGCATCGAACCCCGCAACGCGGTGGGCGGCAGAGCGGCTCCATTTCGTATGGTCGGCCACCAGCAGCATCCGCCGCGCGCTGGCGCGGATCGCGTTGCTAACCTCGGCGTCGAAGTGTTTGAAATCGAGGATACCGTATTCGGGATCCAGCGCCCCGGCACCGATCACACCGAAATCTGCGACGAACTTCCGGTAGCCTTCCAACGCCTGCGCTCCTACCAGATCTCGGTCCTCGGGGCGCAGCTGCCCGGCCACCACATGCACATCGCAGGAGGGCGCGTTGCACATCAGCCGGGCAACTTCCAGATTGTTGGTGACGATGGTGATGTCGGGGGTCTGGGTCAGCGCCTCGGCGACGTATTGCACCGTTGTGCCGATGCCCAGAAGAACGGTCGAGCCTTCGGGGATCAGCGCCGCTGCGGCATTGGCGATGGCGCGTTTGCGGTCCTCGTTCAGCGTGGCACGGGCGTGAAAGTTGAGGTTCAGCGGATTGGACGGCGGCGCCACGCCGCCATGCACCCGCCGTGCCAGCCCCTGATCGCACAGATCGTTGATATCGCGGCGGATGGTCTGGGTGGCGACACCGAATTCAGCAGCCAGCTCATTGATGGATTGCTGCCCCGAAGCGCGCAGCTGTTCCATGATCTGACGTTGACGGTCGTTGAGGTCGCTCATCCGGGCTTCCGTTCCTGTTGCCGCCGTCCGAGGTCTTCCACTGTTGGATCAGATCGACGGCGCGATCCAGTCCGGGACAATTCCGCTGCGCTCGATGTAGCCGGTGACATCGTGACCGGCGAACAGCCCGTGCGCTGTGATCAGGGCGGTGTTCCAGCCCTGCGCCTGCGCCCCTAACACATCGGTGTGCAGGGTGTCGCCAACCATGGTGATCCTCTGCGGCGCTATGTCACCAAGCCGGGCCTGCGCTGCGGCATAGACCGACGGGAAAGGCTTGCCATGAAATACCGGCGAAATGCCCAGCTGATCGCGCAGGGCGACGGCGTAGAACCCCGGCTCCAGTGTCAGCCCGGTTTCGCGCGGGGCGACCAGATCCGGGTTTGCCACCACAAGTGGGCGGGGATTGCGCGCCAGGCTGTCGTGCAGCATGCCCTGTTGCGCCCCGGTCCAGTCCGAGGTGCTGAGCAGCAGGAAGGCATCTGCGGCTTCGTATGTGTCGGGTGAATTCCCCAGCGCCACGGCGGCCACCGGCAGTTCGGAAGCTTCAAACCCGGCTGGCGCCATCACGCCCCAGGTGCCGTCCGGGGCGATGTCGGTCAGGCAGGTCTCGCAGACCTCGCGGCTTGAGATGATCTCTTCCGCGGCAAAGTCAAAGCCGAGGCGGGCGAATTTCTCTTCGGTCTGGGCACGGGTAAAGCTGGCTGCATTGGTCAGAACCAAGAGCGCCTTGCCCGCATCGCGCAGCTGCTGCACGCGTTCGTGCGCGCCGGGGATTGGGCTGTCGCCAACGTTGAGCACCCCATAGGCGTCAAAGACGAAGGCATCGGTCTGATCCATCACCTGGTCAATGCCCGATACCGGCCGCGCCTTTCCCTTGTGATTGCTGACGGGCAGATGGGCGCGGATTTCCTCGTATCTGGCAAAGGCGGCTTCGGGGGTCATGCTGTCGTGGCCTCTGCTGCAAGGAGTTCGTCGCGCAGCCGCACAGCCAGCGCGGGATCATCGGTTATCACCCCGTCCACATCCGCCAACAGACCTTTGCGGATCGCCTCTTCGCCGCGCATGGTCCAGACCATGACCTGCAGGCCAAGGCTCCGGGCTAGCTCCCGATGGGCGGGCGTCAATTCCCAGAACAGCGGGCTCCAGACGGTTGCGCCGGTGTCGGCAAGATGGCGCAGCATCGCCTCTGGATCGGCAGGGGCGCCGTCCAGCCAGGGCGAGCCGTCGTAGAGGTTGCCTGAGGCGTGGATTTCGCGGCTCATCGACAGGTGCGAGCGGCGGAACTGCGGTGCTACGCGTTTAGCCGCCGACAGGATCTGCCAGTCAAACGCATGGATCAGGCAGTAATCCTGGGTTCCCGTGGCGGTGATGACATCGACCGCAGCGCGCACGAAATCCTTGGGCGCGGGTTCTGCGGCGTCTTCGGGGTCGTGCTTCAGCTCGACCAGAACATCGACGGGACGGTCGGCCTTGGCCACCAGATCCAGCACCTCGGACAGGCGCGGCACGCGGGCGCCGGGCAGGTCCTGCTGCTGCGGATGCTTCTTTGCGTACTCCGAACCCGGACGAATACCGCCCACGTCAAAGGCGCAGAGTTCCTCATAGGTCAGCGCGCCGATGGCCGGGCCTTCCTCTGACAGGAACACACCCGCGCTGTCGCGGGTGGTGTCGGCCAGAAGACGGTGATTGTGGGTGACGACGGGCACGCCGTCGCTGGTCAACAGCACATCCAGCTCGATCCCATCCGCGCCGGAGGCGATGGTATGCGCGAACCCGTCCAGAGAGTTCTCGGGGAGAACATCTGGTGCGCCGCGATGTCCGAATATCTTGGGCAACTGCATGATCCGTCCTCAGGCCAGTCGTTTGCCAGAGGCCAGATCGAACAGGTGCAGCTGATCGGCGCCGCAGCCCAGTTCCAGCGTCTCGCCGCTGTCATGCTGCTGCACGCCGGGCAGGCGCACGGCCAGCGGGACCGAGGTGCCGGAGACCTTGCCGTGGACCACCGTGTCGGCGCCCAGCTGTTCGACGAAATCGACTTCTAGATGGAACTGCGCTGCGCCCGAGGCATCAGGCGACAGATGCTCGGGGCGAATGCCCATGGCGATCTTGGCGCCTGCCATTGTGGGGATCTCATCGGCAAAGCGGATGTCGCGGCTGCCATCAACCAGCAGGCTGCGGCGATCCTCGGTGACGGTGCCTTCGACCACGTTCATCGCGGGGCTGCCGATGAAATCGGCAACAAACCGGCTGGCAGGACGCAGGTAGAGATCCATCGGCGTGCCGATCTGCTCTACCTTGCCCGCGTTCATGATGATGATCCGGTCCGCAAGGCTCATGGCTTCGACCTGATCGTGGGTCACGTAGATGAAGGTGGCGCCAAGGCGCTGGTGCAGGGCCTTCAGCTCGGCGCGCAGCTGGGTGCGCAGCTTGGCATCGAGGTTCGACAGCGGTTCGTCGAACAGGAACACCTTGGGATCGCGCACGATGGCGCGGCCCATGGCGACCCGCTGGCGCTGACCTCCCGAGAGCTGCGCCGGTTTGCGGTCGAGATATTCCTCAAGCCGCAGGGTGCGGGCGGCCTCGGCGATGCGCTCGGCGATCTGGTCCTTCGGCAGGCCTTCGTTCTTGAGGCCGTACTCCATGTTGCCGCGTACCGACATATGCGGATAAAGCGCGTAGTTCTGGAACACCATCGCGATGTCACGCTCACCCGGTTCCAGATCGTTCACACGGCGCTCACCGATGCTCAGATCACCGGCGGTGATGCTTTCCAGGCCGGCAATCATCCGCAGGATGGTGGATTTGCCGCAGCCCGAGGGTCCGACCAGCACGATGAACTCTCCGTCGGCAATATCCGCATTCACATCGGACACGGCGGTGACGCCGCCGGGATAGGTCTTGCCCAGGGATTTGATGTTGAGAGTAGCCATTTATTTCTCGCTTTCGACCAGCCCTTTGACAAAGAGCTTTTGCATTAGAACGACGACCAGAACCGGAGGGATCATGGCAAGGACGGCGGTGCCCATGATGTAGTGCCAGACCGGCAGCGACTCGCCCGAGTTGACCATGCGCTGGATGCCCATGACGACGGTGTAGAGGCTTTCGTCGGTGGTGATCAGAAGCGGCCAGAGATACTGGTTCCAGCCGTAGATGAAGAGGATGATGAACAGCGCCGCGATATTGGTGCGCGACAGCGGCAGCAGGATATCCTTGAAGAAACGGACCGGACCTGCGCGGTCGATGCGGGCGGCCTCGACCAGCTCATCCGGGATGGTCAGGAAGAACTGGCGGAACAGGAAGGTGGCCGTGGCCGATGCAATCAGCGGGACGGTCAGACCTGCATAGGTGTTCAGAAGACCCATCTTCACCACCACATCGAATGTGGGCAGGATCCGCACTTCGACCGGCAGCATCAGGGTGACGAAGATCATCCAGAAAAAGCCCATGCGGAAGGGGAAGCGGAAATAGACGATGGCATAGGCCGACAGGATCGAGATGAAGATCTTACCGAAGGTGATGACCAGCGCCATGATCAGGCTGTTGAACATCATCATGCCGATCGGCACACCGCCCGCCTCGGGCAGGCCACCGGCCAGGAGCTGGGAATAATTTTCCCAGGCCTGATCCCCGAACCACAGCGGGATCGGCGATTGCGACAGTGCGCCGGGACCGTGGGTCGAGGCGACCAGCGCCATCCAGACAGGAAAGCACAGGAACAGGACGCCGGCGATCAGGATAGCATGGGTAAAGAACGTCAGAATGGGGCGATTTTCGACCATCAGTATTGCACCTTGCGCTCGACGTAACGGAATTGGATGAAGGTCATCAGGATCACCATGCCCATCAGGATCACCGACTGAGCAGCCGAGGAGCCGTAGTCCTGACCAATGAAGCCGGTGTTGTAGACGCGGAACACCAGGATCGAGGTGGCGTCTGCGGGGCCACCTTCGGTGGTGGCGTGGATCAGGGCGAAGGTGTCAAAGAAGGCATAGACGAGGTTGACGACCAGCAGGAAGAAGGTGGTGGGCGTCAAAAGCGGGAAGGTGATCGACCAGAAGCGGCGTACCGGCCCGGCCCGGTCGATGGCGGCTGCCTCGATCAGGGATTTGGGAATGCTCTGCAAACCCGCAAGGAAGAACAGGAAGTTGTAGCTGACCTGTTTCCAGGCGGCGGCCACCACGACGAGCAACAGGGCCTGATCGCCGTTCACATAGTGGTTCCATTCGATCCCGATCCCCTTCAGCCAGTAGGCAACGATGCCAAGCGAAGGGTTCATCAGGAAGTACCAGATCACACCGGCAAGGGCAGGGGCGACGGCATAGGGCCAGATCAGCAGGGTCCGGTATCCGGTCGCGGCCTTGATCACCCGGTTGGCGGCAACCGCCAGGATCAGGGAGATGGCCATGGCGAGGAAGGCAACCGAGAAACCGAACAGCAGGGTCGTGCGGAAGGACTTCAGATAGCCGGGATCGCTGAACAGTTCGTAATAGTTGTCCAGCCAGACCCATTCACGGGAAAACCCAAAGGCGTCTTCGATGAAGAACGAACTTTCAAGCGCCTGATAGGAGGGCCAGAAGAAGAAGGCGATGGTGATCGCGATTTGCGGCAGTACCAGCAGGTATGGCAGCAACCGGGAGCGGAAGACGACACGCTTTTGCACGGGCAGGAACCTTTGGGGTGGTCTTTTTCAAAAAGGGGAGGCCCCGCCAGGGACCTCCCTATAGCCAACATGTGGGGATGATCAGTTGTTGGCTTTTTCAAACTTGCGCAGCAGGGCATTGCCGCGCTCTACAGCTTCGTCCAGGGCGGTCTTGGCGTCTTTGTCGCCTGCCCATACGGCTTCCAGCTCTTCGTTGATGATGTCACGCACCTGCACGAAGTTACCGAAACGGACGCCTTTGGAGGCCGGTGTCGGTGCGTTCAGGGACAGCTGCTTGATCGCGGTGTCGGTCAGCGGATCGGATTCATAGAAACCCTGTTCCTTGGACAGATCGTAGGCCGCGGTGGTGATCGGAACATAACCGGTGTTCTGGTGCCAGTAGGCCTGCTGCTCGGGGGCAGAAACGAACTGGAAGAAGTCGGCGACACAGCTGTATTCCGCCTGCTCGTGACCGTTCAGAACCCACAGGGTCGCACCGCCGATGATCGAGTTCTGCGGCTTGTCCGCCACTGCGGTGTCAACCGGCAGCATGGTCTGGCCGAATTCGAAATCGGTGATGTCTTTCTTGAAGCCACCGTAATAGGCCGAGGAGTTGATCCACAGCGCGGTTTCGCCGTTCACGAACTGACCACGGCTGTCACCGCGACGGCCGCCGTATGCGAACAGGCCTTCTTTGCCCATGTCGGCGATACGCTGGATGTGGTTCACAACCGCGTCGTTGTTGAAGCTGAACTCGGTTTTCAACGAGGCAAAGCCGTTTTCCTCGGTGCCCATGGGCAGGTTGTGCCATGCCGAGTAGTTTTCGATGTTCGACCAGGACTGCCAGCCAAAGGAGAAGGGCTTTTCAACGCCGTTTGCCTTCAGGGCGCGGGCGGCTTCTTCGACTTCGTCCCAGGTGGTGGGAACGTCAACACCGGCAGCGTCCAGCGCGGTCTTGTTGTACCACAGAACCGGGGTAGAGGAGTTAAACGGCAGCGACAGCAGGTTGTTGTCGGTGTCGGTGTAGTAGGAGATCACGGCAGGCAGGTAGGCAGAGGGATCAAAATCGACGCCTGCGTCTTCCATCAGCTTGTAGACCGGGTAGATCGCGCCCTTGTCACCGGCGGCCATCATGGTGGCGGTGCCAACTTCGAAGACCTGCACAACGTGCGGCTGCTCACCGGCGCGGAAGGCGGCGATGGCGGCGGTCATGTTCTCGGTGTAGTTGCCTTTGTAGACAGCGTTGATGTGGCAGCTGTCCGAACCGGCGTTGTATTCGGATGCGAATTTGTCGACGATTTCGCCCAGCTGACCGCCCATGGCGTGCCAGAACTGCACTTCGGCCTTCTCGGCGAATGCGGTGGTGCCGACCATGGCAAATGCAGTGGTCGCCGAAAGAATGGATTTGAGTTTCATGTTCATCTCCTGAGGCCACGGCAGATCAGTCCTGTCCGCAGCGATTCCCCGTTATTGATTCCGTATGAGTTCAATCACTCACATGAGGCGCATTATTCTGTCTTTGTAACGCTCATATGAATTCACTTTGCGTTCAGGTGAACATTTCGTCAAGGCAGACATAGTCTGCCCAATTAATAATCTTTCACTGCCAACCGGCCTTGCGGCGGCGGTATATGATTGAAGTTTTTAGAATTTTATGTACCAAAATCCGCGGCTGAGGCAGGGCTGACGATGTCGTGAGCAGGCCCGGGAGCCGTTATTTTCTGTTGAAAAGTGCCATCTGAGATCGTCAAAAAGAACAACACCCCGGCGCCGTTGGGGCGGCCGGGGTGCGTTGCAGAAGATCTGATTCTGCCCGACAACCCCGCAAGATTGGGGCGCATATCCGGGCCATCTTCCGTGGCGTCAGGAAGCCTTGAAGGCGTCCTGGTACTGCTCTCTCAGGATGTTTTTCTGCACCTTGCCCATGGTATTTCGGGGCAACTCATCCAGCACCACCAGTTTGCGCGGGTGTTTGAACCGGGCCAGAACGTCACGCACCGCGTCCATGATCGCATCCGTGTCGGGGGTTTCGCCCGGCGCCGGGACCAGAACGCCCAGCACGGTTTCGCCGAAATCCGGGTGCGGTACGCCGATCACCGCGCTTTCCAGCACGCCGGGCTGTTCATCCAGCACCAGTTCGATTTCCTTGGGGTAGATGTTGTATCCGCCCGAGATGATCAGGTCCTTGTTGCGGCCGACGATATGGACATAGCCATCCGCGTCCACCATCCCGAGATCCCCGGTGATGAAGAACCCATCGCTGCGCAATTCGGCTGCTGTCTTCTCTGGCATCTGCCAGTAGCCCTTGAAGACGTTGGGACCGCGCACCTCGATCTGGCCAACCTCGCCTGCGGGCAGGGTGTCGCCCGACGCCGGATCGGTGATCTTCAGCTCCACCCCCGGCAGCGGGAAGCCGACGGTGCCCGCGCGGCGCTCGCCTTCATAGGGGTTGGAGGTGTTCATGTTGGTTTCAGTCATGCCATAGCGTTCAAGAATACGGTGGCCGGTACGTTCTTCGAATTGCACGTGGGTCTCCGCCAGCAAGGGCGCAGAACCGGACACGAACAGCCGCATATGCCGGGTCAGATCTCCGGTGAACCGCGCATCTCCCAGAAGCCGGGTATAGAAGGTTGGCACCCCCATCATCGTGGTCGCGCGCGGCAGGTTCTCGATCACCGCATCAAGGTCGAATTTCGGGAGGAAGATCATCGCGCCACCCGCCAGCAGCGTCACGTTGCTGGCGACAAACAGCCCGTGGGTATGAAAGATCGGCAGCGCGTGCAGCAGCACATCATCCGCCGTGAACCGCCACTCGGCCGCCAGCGTTTCCGCGTTTGACAGCAGGTTGTTCTGCGTCAGCATCGCCCCCTTGGAACGCCCCGTGGTGCCAGAGGTATAAAGGAAGGCCGCCAGATCCTCGCCATCCCGGTCGACCGTGTCATAGAAGGTCGGCATCGCCGCCGCCTGGTCCATCAGGGTGCCAGAGCCATCTGCATTCAGGGTTTCCAGCGCCGCGCCAAGAGGTTTGGTGATGGGGGCGACGGTCGCCTCCTTCCCGGCATCGCAGACCACGACCGAGGCGCCGCTGTTTTCGATGAAATAGGACAGCTCATCCGCCGTATAAGCTGTGTTGAGCGGCAGGAACACCAGACCGGCCTGCGCACAGGCCGCATATAGGGCCAGCGCCTCGGGGGATTTTTCCACCTGAACGGCAACGCGGTCGCCGGGTTGTAGCCCTTTGCCGGTCAGGACATGGGCGATCTGCGCGGCCATCTCAAGAAATGCCTGATGGTTGACCACCTGCCCGTCGGGCAAATACAGAAACGGGGTGGATTTTCCGGCATGGGCACCAAACAGCCCGTCATAAAGAGGATTTGCCATGGGCTAACTTTCTTCTGTTTTTTGCAGCTTTGATGCGGCGGCGAGGGCGCGCACCTCTGCCGTTGCGGCCACCTTCTGGGTGGTGGCGAATTGTTCGTGGTTCTGGGCAACTTTCTTCAGGTCATACAGGTAGTTGACCATCGCGCCGCCGGACTGGGCACGCCCCTTGTCCGAGGTATCCGCATCGGCGTGCACCGCATGGACAATGGCGCCGTTGCCCAGATGAAACCGTGCGACGGGATCAAAGGGCAGGCCACCGCGACCCTTGGCGTTAAGCAGATAATGGGCCGCGTCCGATTTCATCCGGTCCGGGTCGGAGGGAGCCCAATCCAGACCCTCCTGCTCGATCCAGCCCGCAAGCCCCGGAATGGGGGAGAGGGTAACAAAGGTTTTGAGCCCTGCCAGTTCAGCCGCCAGATCAGCAGCCACCTGTTTGATCAGCGAATTGCCAAAGGAAATACTGGCCAGGCCCGACTGGCAGTTGGAGATCGAGTAAAAAACCGCCGTATCAGCTTCGTCCGCCGTCATCGGGGTGCGATCCTCGGCCAAAAGCGCCTGAATGGATCCCGGTGTGCCCTTGGTCAGCGCCACCTCGACAAAGATCAGCGGCTCATCCGGCATCGCGGGATGGAAAAAGGCGAAACAGCGCCGGTCTGCCGGTTGCAACCTGCGGCGCAGATCGTCCCAGCTGTGAATGGCGTGCACGGCCTCGTAGGCGATGATCTTCTCCAGAATGTTCGCCGGGCTTTGCCAGTTGATCGGGCGCAGCACCAGAAAACCTCGGTTGAACCAGGAGGCAAAGAGATGCCGGAAATCCTGATCCAGTGCTTCAAGTTCGGGAATGCCCCGGCCAAGGCGCAACAGATCCGCGCGCATCCGCACCAGCGCACCGGTGGCGCCCGGCACCCGGTTCAGGCGGCGGATCAACTCTTGCCGCCTGGGTTCGACCGCAGCCATGAAGGTACGGTAGGTCGCCTTTGACGGGCTTTGCTCATAGGCATCCAACCCGCTGCGCACCGCCTCGGGGTCGATGTTCAGCTTGGTGGCGATATGGGTGAAGAACGCCAGTTTGTCCGCGTCCTCCAGTTGCTCAAAGCCCGAAATCACCTCGCGCGCCAGCATCAGCTCAGAGGTCTCGCCTGCTGATCCAACCAGATCCTCGGCCAGTTCGGCGATGGGCCGGTTGTCCTGTCCCGCCGCGCCCGACCAGCGGTAGCGGCGTTCAAAGACGGTGGAAAGAAGATCTGCGAGAAGGGTCACATTGCACCTCCCATCACGAGGTTGGGCAGCCAGGTCGCCAGACCCGGGAACAGGCACAGAAGCACGATGGCCAGCACCATGCAGGCCACGAAGGGCAGCGAGCCGGTGAGGATGGTCTTCAGCGAAATGTCCGGCGCGATGCCGTTGATGACGTAAAGGTTCAGACCCACCGGCGGAGAGATCAGGCCGATCTCCATATTGATGGTCAGCACCACGGCAAACCAGATCGGATCGAAACCTGCGGTGGTGATGATCGGCAACAGGATTGGCGCGGCCATCAGGATCACCGCGACGGGCGGCAGGAAGAAGCCCGCGATCAGCAGGAAGACGTTGACCGCCCCCATCAGCACCCAGCGGTTCACATCCAGCGTACCGATCCATTCGGCAATCGACTGGGTGATGAAGAGCGAGCTGAGCATGTAGGAGAATACCCCGGCGGCGGCGATGATGAAGAGGATCATCACCGATTCCTTGGTGCTGTCGCGCAGCACCACCCACAAATCGCGCGGGTTCCACAGCTTGTAGATCACCATCGCAATCAGCAGACACAACAGCGCTCCGACGGCGGCGGTTTCCGAAGGCGTCGCGATGCCGCCATACATGGCATAAAGAACGCCAAGGATGATCAGCAGGAACGGCACCACGCGGGGCAGGATCTCGAACCGCTCGGCCCAGGTGTAGCGACCCGAGCTGAGGCGCTGGGTGTTGCCGGACCGCCAGGTGGAGTAAAGCGACCAGGCCATGAATAGCCCTACCAGCATGAAACCGGGAATGACCCCTGCAAGGAACAGCCGTCCGATCGAGGTTTCGGTGGCGATGCCATAGACGATCATGGTGACCGAAGGCGGGATCAGGATACCCAGCGTGCCACCGGCGGCGATGGAGCCTGCCGCCACACCATCCGGGTAGCCGCGTTTGCGCATCTCGGGGATGCCCATCTTGCCAATAGCAGCGCAGGTGGCAGGCGAGGATCCCGACATGGCAGCAAACAGCGCGCAGGCGCCAAGGTTTGAAATCACCAGCCCGCCGGGAATGCGGGTCAGCCAGCGTTCCAGCGCCTCATAAAGATCCGCTCCGGCGCGGGTCGAGGCGATAGAGGATCCCATGATGATGAACATCGGGATCGACAACAGGGCGAAATTATCCAGTTTCCCGAACAGGATTTCCGGCATGAGCTCAAGGCTGCGCATCCCGTCAAAGATCATCAGGAAACCGGCCGAAACGATCAGCAGCCCCAGGGCGACCGAGACGCCGGAAAACAGCACGAGGATGGTGGAAAGGGCAACAATGCCCCCAAGAACAAGTGGGTCCATAGGTCAGAGATCCAGGCCAAAGGGTTTGTCGGCGCCGGTCAGAAGCGCCACGAAGTCAGCAATCAGTTGCAGCAGAAACAGCGCAAACCCGACGGGAATGGCCAGATAGGGGATCCACAGGCGCACGCCCCATACGGTGTCCGAGCGCCAGCCGCGATCCCAGGCGAAATGCCAGTACTCGAACCCGTACCACAGCATTATCGCCATGATGCTGATCGACAGGAGTGAGGTCAGAACCGCCAGCCCAAACCGCGCGCGCGGCGGCAACGAAATCGGGATCAGATCGACGTTCACATGGCCGCGCAGCCGCTGCACATAGGGTAGGCCGATCAGGGTAGCCGAGATGACCAGATAGATCACCGCCTCGGTCTGCCAGACGGTGGATCCGTTCAGCACAAACCGGATCACGATCATCTGGCAGGTAATCGCAACCGCTGCCATGATCATGGCAGCCGCGCACCAGCCGGCAAGTGTAGACAGGCCCGCAACGGCCCGCAGGAACGGATTGTTCCCGGTTTTTGCGATCGTGGCCGCGCTTTGTCCTGCCATTCCCGCCTCCTGAAGTTCTGAGATATTCAAAAAAGGCGGGGCAGCTTCAGGCCACCCCGCCGGGTGTTATCACTCGACTGCGAGCGCCAAATCGAGAAGCGCCTGACCGTCCGAAACCTCATCCACGAATTTCTTGTAGGAGGTTTCCATGGCCAGCTTGCGCCATGCGTCGAAGTCATCGGCGCTCATCTGGGCGATTTCCACACCGGCGTCGGCAAAGACCTTGGCCGAGGCTGCGTCCTGTTTCTTGGCTTCTTCCAGGTAATAGGCTTCGGCCTTTTCGGCAGCGGCCAGCAGCGCGTTCTGCTGTGCTTCGCTCAGACCCTCAAAGGTGCTCTTGTTCATCAACAGAGGTTGATACATGAACCACAGGGCTACATCGCCCGCCGGGGTGTAGCAGCTGACCTGTTCGTAGATCCGGTAGGACACGAAGGACGATGACGATGTATTAGCGGCCTGCAGAACGCCGGTTTGCATGGCGTTGTAGATTTCCGAGGACGCCATCGAGGCGATGGAGGCACCGGCCCCAGCCAACATCTGTTCGAAGGCTTTACCGGCCGCGCGGGTCTGCAGTCCTTCGATGTCGGAGGGTTTGGTGATGCACTTGTCCTTGCCTGCGAAACCGCCGGCCAGATAGCCGTGCACCAGCACCATCACGTCGTCGTCGGCCATCTTGGCCTCAAGCGCTTCCATGAAGGGCGAGTTGCTGAGCCGCGCGGCGTGGTCGTGGTTCTTCACCAGGCCGGGCATCAGCGTCAGGTTATAGGCGGGCTGCTGACCGCCAGCATAGCTGAGCGGCAGAACGGTCATGTCCAGCTGGCCGCGGCTGAGCGGTTTATACTGCTCGCGCGGTTTGAACAGCGATTTGGAGCCGAAGATCTTGATGTCCAGATCGACATCGGCGGCGGCCACCTCATCGGCGACGATCTGCGCGACCTTGTGACGGATGTCCTTGTTCGACCACTGGTGCGACAGGCGCAGTTCGGTGGCATTGGCCAGCGCGGCCGACGACAAGAGCGCCGCGGCAGCGACCGCAGCTTTCAGCATGGTTTTCATTTTTTCCTCCCTGAAATTCCAGCCTTTGATGGCTGGAGATGCCCGAACGTAAACATCAGGTGTTTTTCAAGTCAATATTTTTGTATACAAGAATAGTCATGTTGAATTTTCAAAACCGGAGTGCTACTGAAAATCCATGGGGCAACGTCGTGCAGATAGTATCGCTGAAGAGCTGGAAGAGCTGATCTTTGACGGCACTTTTGCGGATGGCGACCGCTTGGACGAGGTGCGCCTGGCCGAACAGTTCGGCGTTTCACGCACGCCGCTTCGTGAGGCATTTCAGCGGCTTGCGCTCTCTGGTTTGGTACAGCTGATCCCGCGACGCGGCGCCTTTGTACGTCAGCCCGGCCCGGTCGAACTGATGGAAATGTTCGAAGTCATGGCCGAGCTGGAAGCGGTCTGCGGACGGCTGGCAGCCAAGCGGATTTCGGATCAGGCGCTGGATGAGCTGAACGATGCCAATGCTAAATGCCAGGCAGCGGTCGATGCACAGGATTCGGATGCCTATTACGTGGAGAACGAGCGTTTCCACCGCATCCTCTACCGTGAATCCGGCAATGGGTTTCTGGAGCAGGAAGCCTGCAAGCTGCACAAACGCCTGAAGCCCTTTCGCCGCCAGCAGCTGCGGTTTCGCGGGCGTCTGGCGCAGTCCATGGATGAACACAAGGCCGTGGTGCAGGCGCTGGTCCGGGGCGACGGCGAAGCCGCTGCCAACGCCCTGCGCGATCACGTCGCGGTGCAGGGCGAGAAGTTCCACACTCTGATGGCCAGCCTTAAAAGCGCGGCAGAATAAAGCCGCCGCAGCAGGTTCAATCGCGGTGGTGCAGGATGCGCCCGATGGTGTTCATCAGCAGTTGCGCTGCCAAAGTGGATGTGCAGCCGGTGGTATCGTAATCCGGCGCCACCTCCACCAGATCAAGCCCGACGATATCGCCCCGCTGCGCCAGCGCGTCGATGATCTCCAACACCTCGTAATAGAGAAACCCGCCGTGGCTGGGAGTGCCGGTGCCCGGTGCGATTGAGGGGTCGAAGGCGTCGATATCTACCGTCAGATAATAGCGCTCTCCTTGCGGGATGCGGTTGATCAGTGCCTCGGTGCCCATCTTGCGCACATGGCGGACCGACTGGATGTCCGACCCCATGGAGCGGGCGGCATCATAGCCGTCCTTGGCGGTGGAGGAGACGTTGCGGATGCCGATCTGGGTCAGCCCGGTGACATAGGGTTTTTCAGCGGCGCGGCGCATCGGGTTGCCATGGCCATAGCGTACCCCGTGACGCTCGTCGACGAAATCGAGATGCGCGTCGATCTGCACCACGTGGATCGGCTCCTGATCGTCAAAGGCGTTGATGCAGGGGATATTCACCGAATGATCGCCGCCCAGCACCACCGGCAGGGCACCGGCCTTCAGGATCTTACGCACGCCGTATTCGATATTGGCGTGGCTCTGCAGGGTATCGGTATGGATGATATCCGCATCGCCAATGTCTACGATGGTCACCTTGGCCGGGTCCAGATAGGTGACGTCATCCTCGAAATCATAGGCGCCCGCATGGCCAAAGCTGAACAGGGTCGAGGCTTCGCGGATGGCACGCGGTCCCATGCGTGCACCCGACCGCCACTGGGCACCGAAATCGAACGGCGCGCCCAGAACGGCCGCATCCGCATCGATGGCGTCCCAGTCTTCCACGTAAGGGTATTTGCCAAAGGTGCAGATGCCGACGAAAGGCAGGTTCAGCCGCCCGCTGTCATATCCGTGTTTGCTCATTCTGCGCTCCCCGTTGTTGTTGCCGATAGTAAGGGGAAGCGGCGCGCCGGGGTCAAGCGGTGGGTTGCACCGCGTCCGGATGGGCGGCAGCAAAGGCCGGATGCTGGGCGCAGGCTTCCTCGACCGCCAAAAGGCGCGGCATGTCCGAGATATCCGCTTCCCAGCGGCGGGCATTGTAGACCTGCGGCATCAGGCAGATATCAGCCAAACCCGGCGCATCACCCGTGCAATAGGGAGCCTGTTCAAAACCCGCCAGCAGCGCCTCGAACGCCTGCAATCCGGGGCGGATGAAATGCTGCATCCAGGCCTTGGGCATATCCTCGCGCCCGCCGCTGAGCTGCGTGGCATGGCGGGCGACAGCCAGATTGCACACCGGATGCAGGTCCACCGCGATGGATTGCGCCAGCGCCTGTGCCTTGGCACGCTCTGCCGGGGCTTTCGGGAGAAGGTTCAGATCACGGGTCTGGTCCAGATAATCCAGGATCGCCAGCGACTGTGTCAGCCGCAGCCCATCGATTTCCAGCACCGGCACAAAGCCCTGCGGGTTGCGCGCCAGATGTTCGGGGCTGCGTTGCTCTCCCTTTACCAGATCGACGGGGATGGACTGGTATTCGATCCCGGCAAGGTTCAGCGCGATGCGCTGCCGGTAGCTGGCCGACGACCGCCAGTAATCAAAAAGCACCACATCCGTCATCAGTCTCTCCCTCTTGTGCCTGCCTGATATGAAACCGCACCCGGGATCCCCGGATGCGGTCTTTGTGTTTCGGTCTGTTGTTCAGACGTTACTCAGTTCCTTGGCGTGCAGCCAGTCTGCGTGTTTGGGCGCCTTCTTGGTCTTTGACCATTCCTCCAGCATCTCCCATTTCACGGCGTCCAGTTTTTCCAGCAGCGCCTCTTCCTTGGGATCTGGGCAGGCCAGTTCCACCCGGTGGCCGTTCGGGTCGAAGAAATAGATCGAGTGGAAGATCGAATGATCCGTCACACCCAGCACCTCGACACCGTTGGCCTCAAGATGGTCCTTGAATTCGATCAGCGTGTCGCGGTCCTTCACCTTGAAGGCGATGTGCTGCACCCATTCCGGCGTGTTGGGGTCACGGCCCATTTCCGGCTTGGTCGGCAATTCGAAAAAGGCCAGGACATTGCCGTCGCCCGCATCCATGAAGACATGCATGTACGGATCGGGTTCATGCGTGGACGGGACGTGATCCTCGGCAATGGCCAGGACAAAGTCCATCTTCAGCATCTTGTTGTACCACTCCACCGTTTCCTTGGCGTCCTTGCACCGATAGGCGACGTGATGGATTTTCTCGATTTTCACTTGCTCTCCTCCGAGGGCTGAAGCGCGGCAGCCGCCAGCGCCTGTTTCAGGATCGCGCGTTTCCCAATGTGGTTGGACAGGACCAGCACTAGTCGCGCATTGAGCGCGTCGCTGTCGGCCTTGGAAAGGCCCTCGTGTGCGGCCAGAAGATCGGCGTAGAAATCATCGGCGCCGTCGATGTTCGGGGTCAGGATCAGTTGGTCGGACATCTGTGTTACTCCTTGCCCACGGCGCGGCGGATGGCGGCGCGGAACTGGTTGTCGTCATAGGAGGGGCGGCGGGCGGCCACATGCTGATCCGGACGGATCAGGTAGACGCCGCTGGCATTGTCGCCGAGGTAGCGTTCCTTCAGGGCCAGGGTGCGATCGTCCTTGACCGACAGCGCCAGCCGGGTGACTTCGATACCGTCTTCCTCAATCAGATCGGGGGCCTCGGCGTCGATGGTCAGCAGGGTGAACTTGTCCGCCAGTTTCGGCAGCAGGAACTCATCACCAAGCGGCGCATCGGGGCAGGGTGATCCGGGGCGGGTGCGCTCCGGCCCGTCTGGCAGCGCATCGGCGGAGTTCAGGTGCGATCCGTCATAGGTGCAAGGCACCGACAGGCGGCCCGAGTTCACCAGAGGGCGGGCGAATTCGAAATGTTCGCTGAGGTCCAGAACCGCATCGCGCAGCACGCGGGACATTTCCGATTTCGGGGTGATGAAATCGGTGGAGCGGCTGGAGTTCAGGATATTCTCGTCGGCGCCATAGACCCGTTCCTGATCATAGCTGTCGAGCAGGCTTTCGGGCGCCTTGCCTTCCATCACCAGTTTCAGCTTCCAGCACAGGTTATCGGTGTCCTGCAGACCCGAGTTGGCACCGCGCGCCCCAAAGGGAGAGACCTGATGCGCTGCATCGCCCGCGAACAGCACGCGGCCATGACGGAAGTTTTCCATCCGGCGGCACTGGAAGGTATAGATCGACACCCATTCCAGTTCGAATTTCACATCCTCGCCCAGCATTTCCTTGAGGCGGGGAATGACGTTCTCGGGGCGTTTCTCGCGCTCCTTGTCGATGTCCCAGCCCAGCTGCAGGTCGATGCGCCAGACGCCATCGGGCTGTTTGTGCAACAGCGCCGATTGGCCCTTGTTGAAGGGGGGATCGAACCAGAACCAGCGTTCGGTGGGGAAGTCGGCCTCCATCACCACATCGGCGATCAGGAAGTTGTCCTCGAACACGCGGCCAACGAAATCGAGCCCCAGCATCTGCCGGGTCGGAGAGCCGGCGCCATCGCAGGCGATCAGCCAGTCTGCCTCGATATTGTAAGAGCCTTCGGGCGTGTCGATTTCCAGCGTCACGTGATCGGGGTGGGTGCCGATGGCAGAGACCTTGTTGCGGCCGCGGATCTCGATCGGGGCGCCTTCGGCCTGCAATTCCTTGACCCGGTTCACCAGGTATTCTTCGAAATAATACTGTTGCAGGTTGATGAAGGCCGGACGTTTGTGGCCTTGCTCCGGCAGCAGGTTGAATTCGTAGACCTGACGATCATCGAAGAAGACCTTGCCAATGTTCCACTGCACGCCCTTGTCCACCATCGGCTGACCGCAGCCCAGCCGGTCGAGGATTTCCAGCGGCCGTTTGGCGAAACAGATCGCGCGCGAGCCGAAGCTGACCTTGTCGTTGTCATCGAGGATTACCGCCTCGATGCCTTGCTGGGCCAGGTCGATGGCGGCGGCAAGGCCGACCGGGCCTGCGCCAATGATCACCACCTTGCGCCGCACCGGCGCCGGGGCGTCCTGATCCGCATGGCGTTCATACGGGTACAGGGGCACTTCAAAGATCTTGTTCATCTGGTGTCCTCCCAAAGGGTGCCGCTTGGCATAGCTTCTCCGGTTCCCGGCCATGGAGTTGGCCGGGAGGCTGTTGTCATCGTCTCATGTCTTTGTGCGGGGCGGTACGATCTGGATCAAACCGCCCCACAGGTTGGATGGAACCCGGGGCTCCGCCCGTTCGCGGCTCAATCGCTCCACTGGAGCGATTGCGGAACGCCGCTCACCCCTGCAGGGCGTCCCACATTTCCAGATCGCGCTGGGCGGTCCAGATGCGGGGGGTGTCAATACCGCGGGCCTCGTCATAGGCGCGGGCGACGTTGAAGGGCAGGCAGTGTTCGTAGATCGCGTAGTCCTTGAACTTGGGATCGCATTCTTCGCGCACCGCGTCCCAGGCCTCTTTCAGGGTGCCGTTGCGGGCAGCCACGCGGGCGGCGGGGCGATAGGTACTCTCAACGAAATCACGGGTGTTCTCGATGGCCGCGTTGACCATTTCCTTGCCGACCAGCGCATCCCCGCGGCCCGGCGCGATGGCGTCGACGTCGAAGGATTTGATGGCGTCCAGCGTGTCGCCCCAGTCGCTGAAGTGACCGTCGCCGCAATAGCAGGCCGAGTGGTATTCCACGATATCGCCGGTGAACATGACGTTCTGATCCGGCACGTGGATGACGATGTCGCCTGCGGTATGGGCGCGGCCCAGATGCATCAGATCAACGCGGCGGTTGCCCAGGTAGACGGTCATGTCTTCCGAGAAGGTGGTGGTGGGATAGGTCAGGCCCGGAATGCTTTCGTGACCTTCGAACAGGCGCGGGAAGCGCTGGAATTCGCTGTCCCAGTCTTCCTGACCGCGTTCAACGACCATGGCGCGGGCGGCATCGCCCATGATGATCTGCTGCGCACCAAAGGCCGAGGCGCCCAGAACCCGCACCGCGTGATAGTGGGTCAGCGCCACATGGGTGATCGGCTTGTCCGTCACCGAGCGCACGCATTCGATCACCTTTTTCGCCAGACGCGGGGTGGCCTGCGCCTCCACGATCATCACCGAGTCATCGCCGATGATCACGCCCGAGTTCGGATCGCCCTCGGCGGTGAAGGCGTAAAGGCCCTCGCCCACTTCGGTGAAGCTGATCTTCTTTTCCGTCATGTCGCCTTGCGACGCGAATGCCTTTGCCATGTGTTCAGTCCTTTTGCAGAAACTCAAGCCGGTTGCCGAATGGATCTTCGGCGAAGAACCGGCGTCGGCTTTCTATTGTGTCATCCCATCGCGGTGATTGGCCGGTGGCCGTGATCCGCGCCGCGATGGTGTCGATGTCGTCTACTGCAAAGCCCGGATGGGCTTTGCGCGCAGGGGTGAACCCCTCTTCCACGCCCAGATGCAGCTCGGAACCGGCCAGGGACAGCCACAGGCCGCCACGCGCTTTCAGCGCTTCCGGCTTTTCGATCTCGGCCAGTCCAAGGCCCTCACACCAAAAGGCGCGGGCCTTGGCCTCTCCATCCTTGGGGATGGCAATCTGGATATGATCGAGGGCGATCACGGTCTAGCGCTTATAGGGATCGTCCAGCGCGGGCAGGATCTTGCCCGCACATTCGCCGAACCCGATGGTGTAGCCATCGCCCTTGGCTGCGCCTTTCAAGGTCAGCGTGTCGCCATCGACGATAAAGGAACGTTCCTCGCCAGTCTCCAGCGTCACCGGCTCCTTGCCGCCCCAGCTGAGTTCCAGAAGCGAGCCGCGGCTTTCCTTGGTCTCGCCCGAGATGGTGCCGGAGCCAAGCAGGTCACCCGCATTCATCGGGCAGCCCGAGGTGGTATGATGGGCCAGCTGCTGCGCGGCGGAATAGTACATTTCCTTGTAGTTGGTGCGCACGATGGTGCTGGCGTCCTTGCCCTCTGGTGCCATGGTCACCTCCAGATCGATGTCATAAAGCATCGGACCGCAGTCCTTGAGGTGATCCAGCAGCTCCACTTCGCGCGCGGGCGTGTCGCAGCGGAAGGGTTCCAGCGCCGCCTTGGTCACGATCCAGGGGCTGACGGTGGTGGCGGTCGCCTTGGCCTGAAACGGGCCAAGCGGCTGGTATTCCCAGGCCTGGATGTCGCGCGCTGACCAGTCGTTCAGCAGCACGTAGCCAAAGATATTGTCGTCCGCTTCCTGCACGGTGATCGGACCTTCGGAGGGAACGCCGACGATGGCACCCATTTCCAGCTCGATGTCGAAACGCGCGCAGGGCGCCCAGCGGGGGGCGTCGTCATTCGGGCCTTTCAGCTGGCCCCAGGGGCGGCGCACATCGGTGCCGGACACCACGACCGAGGAGGCGCGGCCATTATAACCGATCGGGATGTGCAGCCAGTTCGGCGGCAGCGCGTTTTCCGGGCCGCGGAACATGGTGCCGACGTTCATGGCGTGATGCTTGCCGGCATAAAAGTCGGTGTATTCGCTGACCATGAAGGGCATATGCATCTGCGCCTCGGCCTGCGGCACCAGCAGCGGTTCGACCTTGGCCTGCTCGGCGGCGCCTTCGGACAGAAGCGCGGTCAGACGGTTGCGCAGGGCGGTCCAGACGGCGGGACCTTCTTCCATCAGGTCGTTCCAGAAGGGGACCTCGAACAGGGCGTAATCGGTCAGGTCGATAAGGCCTGCCTCTTCGGCGGCCTGCATATCAAGGATCATGTCGCCGATGGCGACGCCGCAGCGCGGGTCTTCGTCACCGACAGAGAAGACGCCGTAGGGCAGGTTGTTCAGCGGAAAGGGCGTGTCGGCGGAATTGGCCGAGGCGACCCAGGATTTCAAAAGGGGCATGGTGTCTCCCAAAACGTTATGTGCAGGCGCCGGGATCACCCCGGCGCAAAACGGCTGTGGCTACAGGCTTACTTCAGGCCCGGCGTGCCGTCGAATTTCTTTTCGATATCGGACCAGCAGTCGATGTAATCGTCCTGCAGCGGCGCCTCCTTGGCGGCGAATTCGGTCAGGTGCTGCGGGAAGCGGGTTTCGAACATGAAGGACATGGTGTTTTCCAGCTTCTCCGGGCCAAGGTTCGAGTTCGACGCGCCCTCAAATGCGTTCTTGTCCGGCCCGTGCGGCAGCATCATGTTGTGCAGGGACATGCCGCCGGGGATGAAGCCCTGCGGCTTGGCATCATACTGGCCGTAGATGTTGCCCATCAGCTCGGACATGATGTTCTTGTGATACCACGGCGGGCGGAAGGTGTTCTCGGCCACCATCCAGCGTTCGCGGAACAGCACGAAATCGATATTCGCGGTGCCCGGCTGGCCCGAGGGCGCGGTCAGCACGGTGAAGATCGACGGATCCGGGTGGTCGAACAGGATGGCGCCGACCGGGCAATAGGTGCGCAGGTCGTATTTCACCGGCGCATAGTTGCCGTGCCAAGCGACCACATCCAGCGGCGAATGGCCAATCTTGGTCTCGTGGAACTGGCCACACCATTTGATGGTCACGGTAGAGGGCACTTCGCGGTCCTCAAACGCCGCCACGGGCGCCTTGAAGTCGCGCGGGTTGGCCATGCAGTTTGCGCCGATCGGGCCACGGCCCGGCAGTTCGAACTTCTGACCGTAGTTTTCGCAGACAAAACCGCGTGCGGGACCTTCCAGAACTTCGACCCGATAGAGCAGGCCGCGCGGCAGGATGGCGATTTCCTTCGGCTCCAGATCGATGATGCCCAGCTCGGTGCAGAAACGCAGGCGGCCCTCCTGCGGGACGACCAAGAGCTCACTGTCGGCCGAGAAGAAATAGCTGTCTTTCATCGATTCGGTGACAAGATAGACATGGCTGGCCATGCCGACCTGGGTGTTCACATCGCCTGCGGTGGTCATGGTGCGCATGCCGGTAAGCCAGGTCAGCGGCTCGCCGCCGTGGGCCACCGGATCCCAGCGATACTGACCGAGCGAGGTCACATCGGGATCGACGCAGGGCGCGGATTTCCAATAGGGCAGGTCGATCTTTTCATACCGGTGCGAGTGCTTCACCGAAGGGCGGATGCGGTAGCACCAGGTGCGCTCGACGCGCTCGGCGGTGAAAGCGGTGCCGCTCAGCTGCTCACCATAAAGACCGTAATTGCATTTCTGCGGGCTGTTCATGCCCTGGGGCAGGGCGCCGGGCAGAGCCTCGGTTTCATAGTCGTTGCCAAAGCCGGGCATATAGCCCTCGTGCGGGCCAGCAAGCGAAGGGGCCTGGATCATCTCATGGGGATTTGTGGGTCGATTCATGGCGCGTTCCTCCTTTTCCGCTTGCCGGGGTAATAGTTGATTTTGTAACTAACAAGGGTATGGAGGGGCAAATGACCGAAAAAGATGATTTCGCTTTGCAGGATTTCCTGCCGTTCCTGCTGAACCGTGCGGCCGAGGAAAGCTCGCTTGCCTTTCAGTCCTATTACAAGAACCGTTATGGGATGCTGCGCAACGAATGGCGGGTGCTGTTTCACCTTGGCACCTATGGCACCATGACGGCCAAGGAGATCGGTCAGCGCGCCAAGATCCACAAGACCAAGATCAGCCGGGCGGTGGCAAAGCTAACCGAGCGCCGTTTCATCACCCGCAACAGGGATACGGCGGACCGGCGGTCGGAGCACCTGAAGCTGACCCCGGCGGGGGAGGCGGCTTATCGCGACCTGCGCGGGCAGGCGGCAAGCTATGACAAGCAGTTGGCGGCCCGGTTCAGCCCAGAAGAGGAACAAACCCTGCGGCGCATGTTGCGTCAGTTGGCTGGAATCGAGGAATAGACATTCGGGCTTCGGCACCCCAGATACTGCCGGACACAGAGAGTGCCGGATACTGGCAAAACACCCGCGCAAACCGAGGACCCTTTCCCGTGGATCAGACAGACAGCCGAGCCCCCGCCTTGATCTCCTGGCTGACCGAGCAAGGGCTGCGCAGCCATGAGCGCGAAGGTTTCCTGCAGGCGTTTTGCGAGCAGATGGTCGCCCTCGGCATGCCCCTATGGCGGTTTCATCTGGCGCAACGCGCCTTTCACCCGCAGTTCGGCGGGATCGGGTTCAGCTGGACCCGCACTGGCGGGATGTCTCAGGAACGCTACGAGCACCGGCAGGCCCCGCGCGATGCCTGGCTGCAAAGCCCGCTGTTCCATCTTCTGGCTGAGGATCTGGAGGAGTTCCGCTCGGATCTGAATGATCAGCATGTCGTCCGTTTTCCGATGTTGGGGGATCTGCGGGCGCAGAGCGTGACCGACTATTTCGCCTTTGGCCTGCGTTTTTCCGACGAAAAGGTCCCGCTGGATCCCAGCAGGCCCTCCGAAGGGGTGTTGATTTCCCTGAGCAGCGATCACCCGGACGGTTTCAGCGAACGCGATCTGTCCTTGCTGCGCAGTATCGCGCCGCATTTGGGTCTGGCGCTGAAATCGATGTCTAACCAGCAGATGGCCAAGGATCTGTTGCAGGTCTATCTGGGGCGCGATGCCGGGCGGCGGGTGCTGTCTGGCGAAATCCAGCGCGGGTCGTCGGACCGGATCAACGCGGTCATCTGCCTGTTCGATCTCAAAGGCTTTACCAGCCTCGCCGAGCAGGTGCCGGGCCCCGAGGTGATCGACATGCTGAACGATTACTTCGGCATTGCCGTGACCGTGATCCAGTCCCACGGGGGCAATATCCTGAAGTTCATGGGCGATGGGATGCTAACGATGTTCAACCTCGGCTCGCTCAGCAAGGACGCCAAGGCGGCTTTGGATGCGGCGAGTGAGCTGCGTCAGAAGATCCGCCTGCGCAATATCGAGCGGGCCGAGGCAGGGCTGCCTGCGCCGGGTTTCACTCTGGCGCTGCACGCCGGGGACATTCTTTATGGCAATATCGGTTCGGAAAACCGGCTGGATTTCACCGTGATCGGGCCGATCGTCAACCAGACGGCGCGGATTTCCGGCTTGCACCACTCGGTCGGGCAAAGCGTGATCCTGTCACAGGAGGTGCAGCGCGCCGGGGCGGAGGCGGGGCACGATCTGGTGTCTCTCGGCCGCTACATGCTGCGCAGCGTGGCCGAGCCGATCGAGTTGTTCACCATCTACGAGACGCTGAATCAGCCTCGGTAAGGACTGATCCGGCGCCAAAGAGGGGAGCGAGCCGGGCAGGACTCAGATATTGATCTCGACGCCCGGCAGGTTCAGTTCTTTCATCATGTCCCGCAGCTCTTGCCGGGCCGCGATGTTGGAGATGTTCAGCTGTTTGACGCCCACGTCCTTGAGATCCAGCAGAGTCAGGCCGCGCGGGAAGAGTTCGCGGAAAATCACCCGCTCTGAAAAACCGGGGGCGACGCGGAAGCCGATCCGTTTGGACAGCATGTTGATGGCGCGCTCCATCTTTTCCTTATTGACCATGCGCTGGGTGCCGACGCGGTTGCGGATGACGATCCAGTCGATGGGTTTCAGCCCGGCCTGCGCCCGCAACTGGCGCGCATTCCAGACCATTTCCGAATAGACCGACGGGCCGGTGATCTTGTCGCCCTTGTCATCGGTATGGGCCAGCAGGTCGAAATCGACGAAACTATCGTTCAGCGGCGTGATCAGCGTATCGGCCAGCGAATGTGCCACTTGGCTCAGCCGGGTGTGCGAGCCGGGACAGTCGATCAGGATGAAATCATTGTCCGGCTCCAGGCTGGAGACGGCCGCCGACAGACGGTGATCATAGATGTTTTCACCCGGTTGCAGGCTGTCGGGGTCAATGTCCGGCAATTCGTGCAGATCGACAATCGGCAGTTCCAGCCCGGCCTGGGTCATGAAGGCCTTGCGGTTCTCCAGATACCGACCAAGCGAGCGTTGCCGCAGATCCAGATCCAGCGCCGCCACCTTGTGCCCCAGCCGTGCCAGAGCGGTTGCCACATGCATGGAGACGGTGGATTTCCCCGCACCGCCCTTTTCGTTGCCGACGACAATGATATGCGCCATTCAATGATCCCTTTGGTTCCCCGCGCCGCGGGAGCGATTTTCTGCGGACTATAGACAGTGCCCGAATCAATGAAAAGCGTTGAACTACCCCAATTAGAGCCTGATTTTTGCCGCATCAGGCGGGGGCAGCAGTGCAGCTGATGCACTGCCGCAGGATGCCATGTGTTAATTGGAACACTTCGTTCCGGCGCTGCTACAGCCCCAATTGGTTCAACTGCTCGAATGCCGAGGAGAGACGTGCCTCGTGGGGCAGCCAGTCCGGGGTCGAGCGGTGATAGATCGGCTGTCGCGCCTGCTGCAACGATGCCGTTTGAATGGCGCTCTCACGGTTTTCTGGATGCAGGCAGTCATCGGACCATTCCAGCCCGCAGAAATCCACCAATGGCCGGATGTGCTCTTCGGGATCTTTCGTGAGCGCGTGATAGTCCAGTTGATGGATCTGGTCCGGAAACAGCCGCATCCAGTGTTGCATCAGGTCCCGCGTTAGAGCCTGATATTGGGCAATGTCGCTGGGATCATAGCTGAACCCATTGCCGCTGCCGAGAAAGCAGACCTTATAAAGAGACCAGAGCTGATCATGGGGCGGGCGCGTGGTGTAGACGATCCGTGCTTCAGGGAAGGCTGCCAGAAGGCCGCCGACCCAGCGAAAGTTCAATGGCATCTTGTCAATCACAACCGAAGCGCCATCTGCGTGCCCCTGCATGGCCTGGCCAACGGCGTCTCGCAGGGCTTCTGCGTGAGCCTGGGTGAATTCTGATTGCTGCTCGGCATTCATCTGCTTCATCAGCTTGGCCATGGCAGTCGTGGGGTATTGCAATTCCCCAGCGCCTGCCACGCTGTTGCAGCCGCATAGGATGCGCTCAGTTACAGTCGTGCCCGAGCGCGGCAGTCCGACAATGAAAATCGGTCGAAAGCCGAGTTCTGATGTGGCAACCGGCGCTGGTTGGTCAAAAATGTGCTTCAGGTATGCAAATCTGGCTTCGTCCGTTTCGATCGAATATCTGATCGTTTGCTTTTTGAGGCTGTTGCCTCGTTCCAGATTCTCAAACGCGGCGTCATACTGCTTGGCATCATTCAGAGCCTTGTAGACTGCAAAGCGCAGTTCGAATTCTGCGTTGGGACTCATTTTATTTTCATCCAAAAGCTTTTGCATGTCCTTTAGGTGGGGGGCATCACTATCGTAGGTGATAAGCTCGGACAGGGAACGGTGCGCGGGCGTCAGCCAAGGGTTCAGATCCAGAGCGTTCTGAAAGTGCTGCTTTGCAGCATCTTTTTCGTTTTCGGATAACGCAATGTGGCCAAGCTGATATTGTGCTTCTTCACCCTCTGGTGACGCTAGCGTCACCGCATTTAAGCAAACCTTCGCCTCGGTCAGACGGTCAAGGCGGTGCAATGACTCGCCCAGAGCGTTGAGCAATTTATCGGTGACCGGATTGTGCTCGATAAGAGCCGAGACGATATGCACGGCTTCCGCGTAGTGACCCTGTGCATTCAAAGACTTGGCCAGTGCTCCTCCCGCCTCCAGGTTGGTCGGATCCAGAGTCACGGCTTGGCTCAGGTGTTCGGTGGCGCGTTCGAAGTAACTGAGTTGAAGAAGTGTAATGCCGATATTGAAATGCCCGATGGCGGGATTGCCTCCAGCCTCCAGGCTGCGTTTGAAGAATTCAAGTGCGCCTGACAGGTTGCCTTGGGACTTCAGGCACGCGCCCTGCAAATCCAGCAATGGGACCAAGTCGGGGGAGCGTTTCGCCAGAGCTTGTGCTTTGGACAGGGCGTCTGAGATCCTGCCTTCTCGGAAAAGAGTAACAGCCGCAGTGACTTCCGATTGGCTCACGGGGGTTCCATGCTCTCGATTTCCCGCTAACGCCTCGGGGAGGTTTTTGATGCGGGAAGGGCTGGATTGGGAGAGCATTGCCTGTGGCCTTTCATTTCGGTGTTTCCACGATTCCGAAAAACTGTGCCTCAAAATGCTTATCAATTTGAAAAGATTTTAAAATTCGCACTCGGGTTTTGTGCGGTTGCCGTCTTGCTTGTATTCACGCCTTAAAAACAAAATCTTGAAAGCAAAAAACCGCCCCAAAAGGAGCGGTTTTTCGTTTCGAAACCGATAGTTGGTCTTAGAAGCCCAGACCTTCGTATTTCTTTTTGAACTTGGACACGCGGCCACCGGCGTCCATCAGGCGGGTCGAACCGCCGGTCCATGCGGGGTGCACGGAGGGGTCGATGTCCAGCGACAGCTGGTCGCCTTCTTTGCCCCAGGTGGAACGCATCTTGATGACGGTACCGTCGGTCATTTTGACGTCGATGAAGTGGTAGTCGGGATGGGTGTCGGCTTTCATGATACCACTCCTTACGCTTTGGCTTTGTAGTTTGCGTCTTCAGCGATACGGGCGGATTTGCCGCGACGCGAACGCAGGTAGTACAGCTTGGAACGACGCACGCGGCCACGGCGCACGACGGTGATGCTGTCGATGTTGGTCGAATGCAGCGGGAACACACGCTCCACGCCTTCGCCAAACGAAATCTTGCGGACGGTGAAGGAACCGGCGATGCCAGAACCGTTCTTGCGGCTGATGCAGACGCCTTCGTAGTTCTGAACACGGCTACGCGAGCCTTCGGTCACTTTGTAGCCGACGCGGATGGTGTCACCGGCTTTGAAATCGGGGATCTCTTTCCCCAGGGCGGCAACTTGTTCCGCCTCCAGCTGTGCGATCAGGTCCATCTGATCTTCTCCTATTTTGCTCGTGGTTGTTCCACGAAGTTTTGCGCGGATATGAGAGCTCTTGGTCTTCACCGGGTCCCGCTTGTGCAGCCCGCCAGAGATCACACCGATCGTTCCTGAGTGCCGATCCGCGCCCTGTCAGATGACCGAAGAAGGTCAGGCAGGATATGCGCACATAGGCAAAACGCCCGGAACCGAATCCGGTACCAGACGAGCGGCTTTTAGGCCTGTGGCGCCAATGTTTCAAGGGAATTGTGGCGTAACCCCACTTCTGTGAAACGCTTTTGTTTTGCTCGCCGGGGCTTATGGGGCTACCGTTTGGGGGAATTGATAGATCAAGTTGTTGCGGCGGCTCTTTCTGGCCGTGCTGTTTAAATGTGCCTCATGGGTAGGAGGAGTGACCATGCCTTTCAAAAAGCTGGATATTTTCAATAGTGAACAAAGCTACAAGGCGGAGCTGAAGAAGGAACTCAAAAAGCTCGACGCGAGCCTGAGCGAGTTTCATTACTACGATCAGGTGGCGCTCAATGGCGCGCCGCAGACTATTCTGGTGGTCGGAGAGACCGCCGCGCCGTTGCTGAAAGAGCTGAAAGCCAAGGCCAAGACGCACGCCGTCGGCCGCTGTTTTGTTGAGGATGGCACCCTGAAGCTGAGCCCGGTCAAGGGCAAGATTCTGGAAAAGAATCTGAAGCCGGTCATGAAGGGCACGCAGTTCGCCTATAAGATCGTGGACGCGGATGTGGACGCTGGCGGGGCGGACAGCGCCGATGGTAAGTTCGAAAAACGGCTGCAGGCTGTGGTGTCGCGGTTTGACAAGATCAAGGGCAAGATCACCGACGAGGAACGCAAGGAGCTGCGCATCCTGTTCGGCCAGATTGAGGAGCAGAAGGATAGCGCGGTGGACAAGGCAGCCGCGATCTTGAGCAAACTCAACACCCGGATGGAAGAGCTGATTGGCCTGATCGGCGGCGGATCGGAGGCGTCGCGCGAAGAGGTCAACGCCAAGACCCGGCTGAAGGCAACCACGGCCCGCTTTGACAAGGTCAAAGGCAAGATCATGGACGACGAGCGCAAGGCGCTGCGTCAGCATTTCGCAGCCGTCGTCGAGCATTTCAAAAAGGGTGAATGGGCCGACGGACAGAAACGGTTGGAGCAGCTCGACAAGGAAATGGTCGGCTATGTGAAGGAGGCGCTGGCCTCTGAGAGTCTGATTCAAAACTTTTCGAGTGAATTCATTGTCTTGCGAGCATCCGCGTGACGCGGCGGATGTGTGCGATTGTGACCCAAGCTGCCGCGCTGGCGATGGATTTTTCCCAATCCTTCGA
>NZ_JBDOQR010000051.1:0-34796 GCF_039839315.1 Phaeobacter sp. CAU 1743
GCCCTCACGGGCATGCTGGCTGCGGGTGAGTTCGGTCCAGGCCATCGTGGTCTCCGTTCAGTGTCGTACCCGAACAGAAACACAACCTCCTGAACTCACTCAATTAGTTTCAAATCGGGCTCTTAGGCGCTTTGGCGCCACATCTGGGTTTCAGCGCAATGCGCGCGCCCACCACGACCAAGGGGCATTACGTGCAATCCGCCCCCTACGAAGGCAACACTCTGACCAATGACGCGGATATGTACCGGTTCATGCAGGAACAGCTGGAGGCCCAGCCGGATCTGACGCTGGGCGGACCAACCGTACATTGGCTGAGCGAAGGACTGCAGGAATGCGCCGCCCTGGCCCAGCGCCCCTCTCCGGCGCTACCCTGCATCACCTTCCTTGGCAGCGACGAGCAGATCGTAAACACCGACGCCATCAAGGACCGCATGCAGCGCTGGCCCGGCGGCGAGCTGGATCTGGTTCAGGGCGCCCAGCACGAGGTGGTGATGGAAGGTCCAGCCATCCGCCAGCACACCTTTGACCGCATGTGCGCCCTCTTTGACCAATACCGGGGCTGAACGCCCCCGGCTGATGGGCGGCGCCGCTGATCGCTTGTGATCCCCCGCGCCGCTGCTTAGATGTCAATCGAATGGCACGGCGCGGCTGTGCCTCATCTTTTCACATGACGCTTCAAGGAGGCCCCATGTTTCAACTGCCTTTCCCCGTTCATGACGCCAATGCCGGTGGAGGCTCTGACGCCTTCGGCAATCTGCCCGAATGGGATCTGACCGATCTTTACACCGCTGATGACGCCCCCGAACTGGCACGCGATCTGGATTGGCTGGAGCAGGAATGCAGCGCCTTTGCCGCCGATTACGAAGGCAAGCTGGCCGATCTTGATGCGGCGGGTCTGCTGGACTGCGTTCTGCGCAACGAGAAAATCAACGCCATCGCCGGGCGCCTGATGTCCTATGCGGGCCTGCGTTATTACCAGCTGACCACCGATGCAGACCGCGCCAAATTCCTGTCGGATTGCCAGGAAAAGGTCACCGTCTTCACCACGCCATTGGTCTTCTTCACGCTGGAGATCAACCGTATCGAAGATGACAAGCTGAATGCGCTGTTTGCCGCCAATGCGGATCTCGCACGCTATGAACCCGTCTTCCGCCGCATCCGCGCGATGAAGCCGTACCAGCTGTCGGATGAGTTGGAAAAATTCCTGCACGATCTGGGCGTGGTCGGCGACGCCTGGGAGAAGCTGTTTGACGAAACCATCGCCGGTCTGACCTTCACCGTAGACGGCGAAGAGATGAACATCGAAGGCACGCTGAACTTCCTGACCGACCAAGACCGCAGCAAACGCGAAGCCGCGGCACGCGAACTGGCGCGGGTCTTTGCCGAGAACATCAAGATCTTTGCCCGCGTCCACAACACGCAAGCCAAGGAAAAGGAAATCGTCGACCGCTGGCGCGGCATGCCCTCGGCGCAGATGGGCCGCCATCTGGCCAATGATGTCGAACCCGAGGTGGTCGAGGCCCTGCGCGAAGCCGTCGTAGCCGCCTACCCCAAGCTGTCGCACCGCTATTACGAGCTGAAGCGCAAATGGCTGGGTCTTGACCGTATGGAGGTCTGGGACCGCAACGCGCCGCTGCCGATGGAAGTCTCCCGCACCGTCGGCTGGGACGAGGCCCGCGACATCGTGATGGAAGCCTACGGCGCCTTTGATCCGCGCATGGCCGAAATCGCCGATCCCTTCTTCAACAAGGGCTGGATCGATGCGGGCGTGAAACCCGGCAAGGCGCCGGGCGCCTTTGCCCACCCCACTGTCACCGATGTGCACCCCTATGTGATGCTGAACTACCTTGGCAAACCGCGCGATGTGATGACCCTCGCGCATGAGCTGGGCCATGGCGTGCATCAGGTGCTGGCCGCCGGTCAGGGCGAAATGCTCTCCTCCACCCCGCTGACCTTGGCGGAAACCGCGTCCGTGTTCGGCGAGATGCTGACCTTCCGCAAGATGCTGGAAAAGGCCAAGGACCAGAATGAACGCCGCGTGCTGCTGGCGGGCAAGGTCGAGGACATGATCAACACGGTCGTGCGCCAGATCGCCTTTTATGATTTTGAGTGCAAACTGCACGAGGCGCGCCGCGGCGGAGAACTGACGCCCGATGACATTAACGCGCTCTGGATGTCGGTGCAGGCTGAATCCTTGGGCGAAGCCTTTGATTTCATGGAAGGCTATGAAACCTTCTGGGCCTATATCCCGCATTTCGTCCACTCGCCCTTCTACGTCTATGCCTATGCATTCGGCGACGGGCTGGTGAACGCGCTCTACTCGGTCTACGAGGAAAACCCCGAGGGCTTCCAGGAGAAGTATTTCGACATGCTGAAGGCGGGCGGTTCCAAGCACCACAAGGAGCTTCTGGCGCCCTTCGGCCTTGATGCCTCAGACCCCAAGTTCTGGGACAAGGGCCTGTCGATGATCTCTGGCATGATCGACGAGCTGGAGGCGATGGAGGACTGGATCCTTCACGCGAAACCCTGCGCATGACCCGAGGGGTGGGCGAGAAGCGCCCTCCCCGTGGGGGCGGGTCGTGCGCTGCCCCTGCCACGCAGGGGCATGAGGGCCTCAAAACGCCCCCTCTTCCCTTACTTCAACTGACTGTCCTTCGATCCGCGCCGGTTGATGCCGCCGCGCTGCGCTTTCGCTCCGTCGCGCTCTTCCTGACAATCGATGCATAGCTTCACACCCGGGCGGGCCAGGCGGCGTTTTTCGGGGATATCTTCTTCGCAATCCGCGCAATGGGTCAGGCTTTCGCCCACGGGCTGTTGCTGCGCCTTCATCCGCGCCAGCTCATCACTGATCGAGGCTTCGATCTGCTCGCTCACCGCGCCGTCGCGCGCCCATCCGCCTGCCATATCACGCCCTCCTGCGTCCTGATGCGAAGACCCGCAGCCTAGGCGCCCAGACCGCGCGGGGCAAGCAGCAGCGCTTCCCCGACGTTTTCCTTGCGCCCTGCCCGGACCGCAGTAGCCTGCCAGCAGTTTCTTTGAGCAGATTTTGGGGAGGGTATTAAATGCGAAAACTTGCAAAATGGCTGGGACGGCTGGTGGTCCTGCTGGTCATGGTGGTGGTCGGCGTACTGATCTTTGTGCCGGGCTATATCGAAAATGGCCGCAACGTAGTGGCCGAGCACGATCCCTACCCCGTCAGCGACGAGGCGGCCGAGCTGCACAAGACTCTGCTGATCGGCGATCTGCATGCCGATCCCCTGCTGTGGAAACGCGACCTCACAAAGCGTGGCAACCGGGGTCAGGTCGACATCCCCCGCCTGATCGAAGGCAACGTGGCCTTGCAGGTTTTCACCGCCGTCACCAAATCCCCCGCCGGTCAGAACTATGACCACAATGAAACCGACGCGATGGACAATATCACCCTTCTGGCAGTGGCGCAGATGTGGCCGATCCGCACCTGGGGCTCGCTTTACGAGCGCGCCGTCTATCAGGCGGAAAAACTGCACGGGTTTGAAGAAAAGTCGGACGGAAAGCTGCACATCATCAAATCCGAAGCCGACCTTGATGCGCTGCTGGAACGCAAACTGTCAGGGAAGGCCGTGGTCGGCGGGATCCTTGGTATCGAAGGCGCGCATCCGCTGGAAGGCAACCTCGACAACCTCCAGGGCTTGCAGGATGCCGGGTACCGGCTGGTGGCCCTGCAGCACTTTTTCGACAATGCACTCGGCGGATCGCTGCATGGCGCCAGCAATGCCGGGCTGACCGATTTCGGACGCTCGGTTGTACAAGCCGTGGTGGACCGGGGGCTGATCCTCGATCTCGCCCATTCCAGCCCGCAGGTGGCGCGGGATGTTCTTGAAATGACCGATATTCCACTGGTCGTCTCCCATGGCGGCATTCACAAGGCCTGCCCGGTCAAACGGAATTTCCAGGACGATCTGATGCGGGAAATCGCAGCCAAGGGCGGCGTCATCGGTATCGGCTACTGGAAGGATGCGATCTGCGATGACAGCCCTGCGGGCGTCGCCGCCGCGGTGAAGGCCGGGATTGAGGTCGTTGGCGCGGATCACGTCGCGCTGGGGTCGGATTTCGACGGCTCGGTCGAGACCACATTCGACACCTCGGAACTTGCCGCCCTCACCCATGCCATGCTGCAGGCGGGTCTGACGCCCGAACAGATCCGCAAGGTCGCCGGGGAAAACATGCTACGGGTGATCCGGGCCCGGCTGGACTGATCCACCGCTGCGCCGGAAAAAGACAACTTTGCATCGCGCCGCCCCCTCGCCGGGGCGGCGTTTCCCGTTCTAGCCTGCAGATCTATCTCGCGGATTCAGCCTGCCAGCGCACCCGCGGTCAAATCCCGACAAAACTAATCAAGTATTTGAATTTACACATTTTTCTTGACCCACCCTTCGCTATTGCCTATCGAGGTTTCAAGATCTGCAGCAAGCCAGAATCAAAGGCAGCACGCAAAGCTAGCACTCCAGCGAGGACACCCTACCGGGTCCCAGCCAGACAGCCAGCATCGCCAGCCCCCTGATTTCCAGCCAGCCACACAACGCCAGCACTTCGCCAGCGCAGCTCGATCATCCTTGCCAGCCTTTCGCCAGCCGTTGATCAGGTCGCCCCCAAAAGGTCTTTCAGCTTGCCAGCCACCGCGCCAGCCTTTCGCTGACCGGCCTATGCCTGAACGCTACAGGCATGCACTTGTCCAAAGCTTGCGCGTTTTGCCCCAGATGCATCAGTCTATTCCCACACCGTCGCAACATTAACGGCTGCCCTGAACCAAAAAGCAGACGTCCTTGAATTAGCCTGAGCAAGGCTTTTCATGTCCATCATGACCGATCTTTCAACCCAAACTCTGGATGAGCTCAGCCTCGACGAGGCTGCCCGCCCCAAAGCACCGCCGGTGCCGGAAGCAACGGACGCACACCGTCACCAAGGGCGACAACTGGCGGCAATCCACCGTCACTATCTGATGGAGATGGCGCAAATCGCTGCGGTCCTGGCGCGGATCGAAGCTGGCGACACTCCGCCTGAGCACCTGCAGCAGATCGTCCTTTCACTCGACATGGCAGAGAACCTCCGGGCCTTCGGATCGCTTTGCGGGCACGAATGCCGGGTGCTCAAGTTGCACCACGACATCGAAGGCGCTGACATGTTCCCCCGGATCGAGGCCGCGGGCGGAGGAAAGTTCCGTGAAGTCATCGCCAAATTGAAGGCCGAACACGAGGTGGTTCATGAGTTGATCATCCGCCTTAGTCATGCAGCGCGCACCCTGGCGGAAGATCCAAGCGATGCAAATCTCGCTCAGGCCGCCGCCATATTCCGAAAACTGGAAGAGATCATACGCTCCCACTTTGGCTATGAAGAAACCGAATTGGCGGAGGCTATCGGATATTACCTCCGGTCGATCTGAGGGCACCGTAGAGACGGCACAGGACAATTGACATTGAACGCTATCTGGTCGGCAGGCCAATGCGTGGCATAACAAAAAAGGGCTGCCCGGCGGGCAACCCTTTTCGCATTTCCTGGCCATTCATTCACGGCCTGTCTTCAGGCGCTGGTCAGCATGCCCTTTTCCGAAGCCAGAGCGCGCATCTTGTTCTGCAGCTTCTCAAACGCGCGCACTTCGATCTGGCGGATACGTTCGCGGCTGACGTCATACTGGGTGCTCAGCTCTTCCAGAGTCACCGGTTTGTCCGCAAGACGGCGCTGGGTCAGGATATCCTTTTCCCGGTCATTCAGCACATCCAGCGCCTGCGCCAGCAGCTCGCGGCGCGCTTCCAGCTCGTCCCGTGCCTCGTAATCGCCCGCCTGGTCGGCATCTTCGTCTTCCAGCCAGTCCTGCCACTGCATGGTGCCCTCGCCCTCGCTGCCGACAGTGGCATTGAGCGACGCGTCGCCACCGGACATGCGGCGGTTCATCGAGATGACTTCGGCTTCGGTCACGCCCAGATCGGTCGCGATCTTCTTAACGTTTTCCGGACGCAGATCGCCCTCTTCCAAGGCGCCGATGCGGGCCTTGGCCTTGCGCAGGTTGAAGAACAGTTTCTTCTGGCCCGAGGTGGTGCCCAGTTTCACAAGGCTCCAGGACCGCAGGATATACTCCTGGATCGAGGCGCGGATCCACCACATGGCATAGGTCGCCAGACGGAAACCTTTTTCAGGATCAAAGCGTTTCACCGCCTGCATCAGACCAACGTTCGCCTCCGAGATCACCTCGGCTTGGGGCAGACCGTAACCGCGGTATCCCATGGCGATCTTGGCCGCCAGACGCAGGTGGGAGGTGACCATCTTATGCGCCGCCTTGGTGTCCTGCTCTTCGACCCACCGCTTGGCCAGCATGTATTCTTCTTCCGGCTCCAGCAGCGGGAACTTCCGGATTTCCTGCATATAACGGTTCAGGCCACCTTCCGGTGTCGGTGCAGGCAGGTTTGCATAATTCGCCATTCGGTCTGTCCCTCCCAATGTTTAAGGACTTAACATCAGCGTTGTTGTAGGACGAATATGGGGAAGAGGTTCTTCCGTTTCAAGTCCTACCGATAATCACACCTTATACCGAACCCGCGATCACGGTCTGTAATCTTGATCACAGGCCTCTATCGGCGGCCCATGGCTCACCCTTTTGCGCCGCGCAGCGCCTCCAGAAGGTCCTGCATATCCTGCGGCAAGGGCGCCTCGAACCGTACCGTTTCGCCGCTGACCGGATGGGTAAAGCCCAGAACCGCCGCATGCAGTGCCTGCCGCGGAAAGGCCTGAACAGCCGCAAGCGCCTTTTCGCTCAGCGCCTTAACCGGCAGCTTGCGTTTGCCGCCATAGGTCGGATCACCGATCAGCCCATGACCTGCATGGGCCATATGCACCCGGATCTGATGGGTCCGGCCGGTTTCCAGCCAGCATTCGATCAGCGCCGCCACCGGCGGATTGCCAAAAGGCTCCACGATGCGCGCACGGGTCACCGCGTGGCGACCGCCCTGAAACAGCACCGCCTGACGCTGTCGGTCTGTCTTGTGGCGAGCCAGTTGGGTGGTCAGCTTCAGGATGTTGCCGGTCTCGAAACTGGCGCCTTTGACACCGCGCAGCCGGGGATCGTTGGCATCAGGCACACCATAGCAGACCGCACGGTAATAGCGTTCGACCGTGTGACGTTCGAACTGCGCCGCAAGCCCCTGATGCGCAACATCGGATTTCGCCACCACCAGAAGACCCGAGGTTTCCTTGTCGATGCGATGCACGATACCGGGGCGCTTCACCCCACCGACACCCGAGAGGTTATCGCCGCAATGATGCATTAGCGCGTTGACCAGCGTGCCGGAGGGCGTGCCCGGCGCCGGATGCACCACCATGCCCGCCGGTTTGTTGACGACGATCAGGTCGTCATCCTCGAACACCACATCCAGCGGGATATCCTCGGGGCCAATATGGCTGTCACTGGCTTCCTCGACGGTAACCGCAATCACCGCCCCTGCCTCGACCCGCGCCTTGGGATCGCGCACCACCTGCCCGTCAACGGCCAGCGCGCCCTCGTCAATCAGCCGTGCCAGACGGGTCCGCGATAGGGTTGCCTCCTCTGGCACATCACGTGAAACCGCTTTATCAAGCCGTTTAGGCGGATTTTCCGCGATAACGAATTCTATCCGGCGGCGCTCCATGACAGATCCTTCCAAACCCGAATTGCAAGAAGAGCCGCCGCAGCTGAAGTTCCTGCGCCGACTGGTGACCACGCTGACCGTGGTCATGATTGGCGGGCTTGTAGTGGTAATCTCGCTGCTTGTCATCCGTCTGTCTGCAGACGGGCCCTCGCTTCCAGAAAGCATCACCCTGCCCGACGGCGTGACGGCCGAGGCTGTCACCTTTGGCACCGGCTGGGTGGCGGTGGTGACCCGGGATCAGCGCATCCTGATTCTGGATCCCGAAACCAGTGCGGTCCGGCAGGAAATCGAGCTGAAATAGCCCCCCCCGGCACAGCAAGGCGGGCGGTCTGCATCAGGAACGCAGCAGCACCTTGTTCGATCCCAGCGCCTCGGCAATCTGCACATATTGCGAACGCCGCTCTTCTGCCGCTTCGGCGCTGCGCAACAGGACCGTCTGCGCCTGATCCAAAATGGCGCTGGCCTGCTGATTGACCTGCGCTGCCCGTGCCGGATTGATCGGCGTCAGCGGACGCGTGGTCCGGTCCGAGGGCGACGCCTTGCGCGACGCATAGGCATTCCCCTGCTTCCAATCCCGGTTCTTGCGGGTCAGACGGTGAATATCCCGCGCGGTGTCCCGCAGAACCTGGCGGACCTCCTCGTAATCCGAATCTTCGGGGATTTCGGTCGAAACGCTTTCCAAACGCTCCGCAAGGCAATCCACCCGGTATTCCGCAGCATCGATATCAGCGCAAAAGGCCTTGGCGGCGGAGAGGCTCGTCACCAACTGACGCAGGAACGCCGCCGAGCCGAATTCGCCCGCCGGAACGATGACCGTATAAAGAACCGGCGCTGACTGCGCCAGAACCGGCCCCGCCGTCAGGGCCATCACTGCGGACGCCGCCGCACATCTGCTTAGGAAACTTTGCGTCATCTCACTCAACCCTCGAATACCAATACACCATGCCCCAGCCACCAGAGCAGCAGTGGCCCCGCAAACGGGCCATCGGCAGAAATCATGTTGAAACTGTCCCATTCCCGCGCCGTCGTTGCAAGCGCGGCATAGGTCTGTAAGCTGTTGGGCGAGTATCGTAATGATTTTTCGGAGGCTTCAATGTTTTCCCCCCGCTCTCTGACCGCCCTAGCCGCCCTGATTCTTTTTACCGCCCCCGGACCGCTTGCAGCCCAGGGCGCAAGCGCAGCCCTCAACGAAGCAAAGAGCCGCGCCGCATGTGGTGCAGGGGTTCCGGTCTCCGCACAATACCTGCCGGGTGGGCTTCTCAAGGTCACCTGCCGCGCCTCCAACTCTCAAGCGGTTAGCGAAACGCTGCCCGAAGCGATGCAGGGTACCGGGCTAAGCCCCACCGCCGCAGCCGGAGTGATTCTGAGCAGTGTGATTCTTCTGGTCGTGACCGGTGATGACGAAACCGGCACCACCACGACGACAACCACCACGACCACGGGCGAATAACCGCGCCCGTACCGGTCAGGCGAGCCACAGCAGTGCTGCAACGGGTTCAGATGGATCAGACCAACGCTCACCTGCATGGCATGCGGGTGAGCTGCTGCCGCCAAGCCCTTGTAGCGCCTACAGGTGCTTGGGCGCGCCCATGCATGCGAACTAACCGATCGCAATCAATGCGTTATGTGGAAAAGGGAGAGAATGGTACCGCCTCCCTGGCTTGAACAGGGGACCTCTGGATCCACAATCCAGCGCTCTAACCAACTGAGCTAAGGCGGCACTGGGGGGCGATTTAGCCTAGGTACATACCGAGCGCAAGGGGGTTAAAGCACAGTTTTCCAGCTTTGTTCGATCAAATCCTGTCCGAAGGAATGAACCGGTTTGCTGTCGGCCAGTTCCCAGCCGAATGCAGCATAAAGCGCGCAGGCCGCTTCGTGGCTTTCATGGGTCCAGAGCGTCATATCCTGATAGCCCGCATCACGCGCGAACTGCATGCATTGGGTCAGCAGGCGCTTGCCGATGCCCTTGCCGCGCGCCTCGGGCGTCAGCAGGAACAGGCGCAGCTTGGCGGTGGTATCGCTCAGCCGGACGCAGAAGATCGAGCCAAGCCGCTGGCCGTTTTCCTCTGCGATCCAGCCGCGTTCCCTTTCCGGATCATGATCCGCGCAGAAATCCCGCAGGATCTCGGCCACCAGCGGGCCAAATGTGTCGTCGAACCCTTCGTCCTGCGTGTAAAGGGTCTGGTGCCGCTCCACCAGCCAGGGGCTGTCCTCGGCTTCGAATCGGCGCAAAGTCACTTTTTCCATGGCTTATCTGACCACGATGCCCGCTTGCCTTTCAACAGGCTCCGGGCTAGCAGGATGCCTCAGGCCGTTTATGCGCCGCAGAAGGTCACCCACAGGAGGTCACGATGGGCATCAACAGCGAACGCGATATCGAAGCGAACATGCAGATCGGTCCGACCGATATCGGCATGGTGCGCATTTTCATTGAAGCCGGCGATATTGAGATCCCGATGGATTTCGACCCCGAGGAAGCCGAGGAAATCGCCGACGAAATCCGCGCCGCCGCCCAGGCAGCCCGCGCCGTCAGCGGCTGATTCCGACATGCACTGGCGCCTTTTGACCCACTTGCACCGCCCCGGGCGGTGCCGGGCTCAAGGCTACCAAAGACGCTCCGCACAGCCGGGGTCTTGCGGGCGTGGGAGTGCTCCCCTGCCCTAACAGCTGCCTCTAGGCCGAGTTGTTATCGGCTCCGTCGGCGGCACTGTCGCCGTCCCCTGTCAAAACCCCTTGCTGCCCGAACCGCGGATCGCGCAGGGCCTGCAGCCGCCGCGCGGCGTCCATCGCCAGCTTGTGCGTCATCTTCTTGCGCCGGGCTGCGGCCAACTTCTCTTCCGGCCCCATGCGCACAATCTCGCCATAATAGGCATCGGCGACGATCAGCCCGGTCTCATCCGGCAGGATCTCCACCGGAAAATCCGTGTCCACCGCCCAGAAGTAGCGGTCACACCATTCCAGATAGCCCTGCCATTTGCTGTCTGACTGGAAATCGGCGCGGCTGGATTTGCATTCGATCACCCAAAGCTCGCCCTTGGGTCCCAGCGCCATCAGATCAACGCGCAGGCCGCGTGTGGGCACGAATTCCTCGACCGAGACAAAGCCAAGCGAGCGCAAATACCGCGCCACCCCGCGCGCCAGCCGCTGACCAGGCTGAAACCGCTCCAGATCATCCTCATCCACCATGGCACCAGAAGTGAACAATTCAGGAACAAAATGCAAGCCCGAGGACAGCAAAGGCAAAAACTCTTACCACTTGCCCCTTGCCGCCGCAGCGCCCGCACACTACCTAGGGCCGTGGCGGGTTCTGCCCTTCTTGTGACAGGTAGCATTCCAGTGGCCTTAAGCAATTCCGAGGGAGCTGGCTCTGTTCGGATCCTGGTCCGTTTACCTGGCGCCCACCTGTACATACAGGTCCTCGGGAATCAAAACCGCACGGTTGCCTGGTGGTCCCGCCACTTTTCCTCACCTACGAACGCTGCTTGGGTCTGATCCGGCCCAGTGCGGGATGCATGCCGTCACAAGTACCTGCCGGGTAATTCGGCGCCCTGTCGGCCCATTTCCCCGTCCGTCAGACCACAGCGGCCGACCGCGCAGTTACCCCAGGAACAAAAAGGCGCCACTCCCGCTAAAGGAATGGCGCCCTTGATCTACACGAATTTTTCGCCAGACGGCCTCAGCTATCCATTTTCAATGCCGAGATGAAGGCTTCCTGCGGGATGTCGACCTTGCCGAACTGGCGCATCTTCTTCTTACCCGCTTTCTGCTTATCCAGCAGCTTGCGTTTGCGCGAGGCGTCGCCGCCATAGCATTTCGCGGTCACGTCCTTGCGCAGCGCCGACAGGGTTTCGCGCGCGATCACCTTGCCGCCAATGGCCGCCTGGATCGGGATCTTGAACATGTGGCGCGGGATCAGGTCCTTCAGCTTTTCGCACATGGCACGACCGCGCATCTCGGCGCGGTCCCGGTGCACCATCATCGACAGCGCATCCACCGGCTCGTCATTCACCAGCACCGACATCTTCACCAGGTTGTCCTCGCGGTAGCCGGTCAGGTGATAGTCGAAGGAGGCATAGCCCTTGGTCACCGATTTCAGCCGGTCGTAGAAGTCAAAGACCACCTCGTTCAACGGCAGATCGTAGACCACCATGGCGCGGGTGCCGGCATAGGTCAGGTCTTCCTGAATGCCGCGGCGGTCCTGGCAGAGTTTCAGCACATCGCCGAGGTATTCATCCGGCACAAGGATCGTCGCTTTGATCCGCGGTTCCTCGATGTGATCCACCTTGGACATGTCGGGCATGTCGGCCGGGTTGTGCAGGTCGATCTTCTCGCCGTCCTTCATGTAGACGTGATAGATCACCGACGGCGCCGTGGTGATCAGCTCGATATTGTATTCCCGCTCGATCCGGTCGCGGATCACCTCAAGGTGCAACAGGCCCAGGAAACCGCAGCGGAAACCAAAGCCCAGCGCCGCCGAGGTCTCCATCTCAAAGCTGAAGGAGGCGTCGTTGAGAGCCAGCTTGTCGATGGCGTCGCGCAGGTCTTCGAATTCGGCGCTGTCCACCGGGAAGAGACCGCAGAACACCACCGGCTGCGCCGGTTTGAAGCCCGGCAGAGCCACCTCGCAGCCGTTCCGGTCATTGGTGATGGTGTCGCCGACGCGGGTGTCGCGCACCTGCTTGATTGATGCCGTCAGGAAGCCGATCTCGCCCGGGCCGAGTTCATCCACCACCTGCATGGCAGGGCGGAAGACGCCGATCCGGTCCACATGGTGCAGGGTGTCGTTCGACATGAACTTGACCCGCATTCCTTTCTTCAGGACGCCGTCCATGATGCGCACCAGCACGATCACGCCCAGGTAAGCGTCGTACCAGCTGTCCACCAGCATGGCTTTGAGCGGCGCATCGCGGGTGCCTGCGGGAGCGGGCAGATGCTGTACGATCGCTTCCAGCGTTTCGTGAATGCCCTGCCCGGTCTTGGCCGAGACCTGAATGGCTTCGCTTGCGTCGATGCCAATCACATCCTCGATCTGCTCAGCCACGCGATCGCAATCAGATGCGGGCAGGTCGATCTTGTTCAGCACCGGGACGATCTCGTGATCCGCGTCGATCGCCTGATAGACATTGGCCAGCGTCTGCGCCTCGACCCCTTGGGTGCTGTCAACAACCAGCAGCGAGCCTTCAACCGCGCGCATGGAGCGGGAGACTTCATAAGCAAAGTCGACGTGACCGGGGGTGTCGATGAGGTTGAGAACATAGGTCTCGCCATCGTCGGCCTTGTAGTCGATCCGGACCGTGTTGGCCTTGATGGTGATGCCGCGCTCGCGCTCGATATCCATCGCGTCCAGAAGCTGCTCTTTCATATCGCGCGTCTCGACGGTCCCGGTCTCCTGGATGAGCCGGTCAGCGAGGGTGGATTTGCCATGGTCGATATGGGCGACGATGGAGAAATTGCGGATCTTTGAGAGCTCTGTCATGGTCTGGGGATATGGTGCGGATTCTAAGTTTGGTCAAGCGCGCGCGTGACGCCACCCAGCGATATTTTTAAGGGTGCATGGCAGGAGAGGCGTAATTGCCGCAGATTGAGAACGAAGAGCAGTTGAAAGAGTGGCTTGAAACACAGGACCGGCAGGTCCACGCCGCCATCGCCGCCCGCGCGGCCCTGCGCAGTCTGCCCGCTGTGATGATAGAACCTCACGACTTTACCCAAAGCGCAGAGGCGAAAACCTTTCTTCTGTCCTGTCTGCGTTCTGCATTGACCGCCGCCGTGGTGAGTACTCACCGCTCAATAAGCACTTTCACAGAAGTCATATTTCATTGCTTGAAATTTGCCGATAGGGCACAAAGCGCGACAAAATCGGCAGCCAGTTTGGGTGAGAGCATCATGGAGTTTGGGGCGCTTTCGTCGGCAGACAGCTGCTCCGATGCTTTGAAAAGAGGTCAAGTAATCGAAAGCATCGCGAATTCGGCACATGCAGCAGCACACACCGCTGCGCATTTTGCAGTCTCAACAACGAGCGCATCTCAAACAACTCGTCTGGCAGCTGTTGGCGATACCGATCTCCTTCCCCGCTCCAATAATACTGGATTTGGCACGGGAACTTTCGGCACGGGTTCGTTCGGGAAGCGCCCCGAAAATGATCGGTCGGTACTAGTCAAAACAGTATTCAGGCACGCGCTATGGCCTGATACGACCGCCTCGTCTGCCTTGATATCTTCTTGGAACGCTTTTCTTTCGCGGTTCGACCACCATCCGTCCTGGTCCTTCTGGTGCGACTGGTATCGCGGTATGTTGGCGGGGCAGCCCTTAGATTGGGAGCTCCAAGGCCGCGTTGTCCTGATCGATGAAAAGATCTGGGAGCAAGGCCCCGAAGCGGTCGCCGAAGAGATCGAGCGGATCAAGGGCGAGTTCGCAGCGCAGCGCCCGCAGGAACCACGCTTCCCCGCCTATGAACCCAATGACCTCCGCCCCCTGATCCAGAACCGCATCATTGCAACAGCAAGTCTGCAGGGGCTGGCTGTGCAGATCTCTGGCGCGATTGAGCAGTATCACGCAGACACCGGCGCCAATGCCCTGCCCGAGGCGTTTTCCCCCTTGCAGGACATGCCCGCACTGATGAACGCGATTGCGCAAACGCTTGGGGACATTCGGCAGCCGGAAGATGTCAGTTCCGAAACGGAGCAAGCCCTGCGCGCCGAGATCGGCAGGCTGAACGCCAAGGTCGCGGATCTTGAAGGAAAGCTCTCCGCGCTGAGCGCCGAGATCGAAAGCCTGTCCCGCTCCGAAAAGGGCAAAGTCTTCAGCCTTCTTAGGAACACGGCCCTACTCGGAGGTTTAATCAGCGGACTTTGGGCGATGTCTGGCGACGAGTTGGGCGCTCGCTCGCGCTATGAAAAAATCGTGACCTACACAAATGACATTCGGGCGCTGCTCATGAAGGAAGGTCTGCCGCAGACGCAGGTTGAGACCTCCCTCCACCCACGGACGCGACCTGACAAGGGTAACTAGTGGAGAAATCCCTAATTTTGCTGACTCGGGACGCTACTCGGACAAGGGCCCCGCCCGGTCTTGTGTCCGGGCGGGGCTGTTTCAGGGTCCCGGCAAATTCCCGCGCATGATTTATGGATTATTAACCCCAATTGAAAGCCAGCCAAACCTGCGGCATAGTCGCGCCAGCCGCCTGCCAGCGGCCTTTCTCGAATGACCACTGGACAGGACATGACGATGCGTTTTGTGAGCTCTTTTCTCTGTGCCGCAGCCCTGACGACTGCGTTCAGCGTACCCTCTGTCGACGCAGGCGTCATCGAAAGGGCCTGCCGTCAGTCCGAACGCGGCTATGCAAAGGCCGGGCTGTGCAGCTGCATTCAGAAAGTCGCCAACAAGAGCCTGACCCGTTCGGAGCGCTCCAAGGTGTCGAAGTGGTTTGCCGATCCGCATCAGGCCCAGGTCGTACGCCAGTCCAGCCATCGCGGCGATGAACAGCTTTGGGAACGCTACAAGGAATTTGGCGCCAACGCCGCGCGCGTTTGCGGCTGATACAGCCCCTCTGAAAGGCGTCTATTCAGATCAGCGTTACGACGGTAACACCCCTCTCATGCCTCCATGATGCGCCCCCAATTTTGCGCGGCCCACGGCCCGGCGCAGATGCTGCAGTGCCGCACAGGGGAAAACCGCTCCAATACAACCCTTGACCCCGCATCTTTCTGTCGTTGAGAAAGAAGATGCATATTTGGAGCATATTCATGTTGACGAAGGGTGTTACCCTAAGAGGGCTGGAAGTCTTTGCCGCCCTGGCAAGAACCGGATCCGTGGCGCAGGCTGCGGAAATGACCGGGCTCAGCCAACCCGCAGTCAGCCAGCAATTGCGGAATCTGGAAAAATCATTGTCCTGCGACCTGGTGGACCACAGCCGCCGCCCGATGGTGGTCACCCCGGCAGGGCGCACATTTCTGGCCCGCACCGAGGCGGTGCTTGCAGAGCTGCGTCTGGCGCAAAGCGAGCTGACGGTTGTCGATCTCAGCCACCTGCCCGAACTGTCGATCGGTCTGATCGACGATTTCGACAATGATCTGACCCCGCGGTTGGTGACCATCCTTGCCGAGAGCCTGACCAAATGTCGCTTCAAGATGATCACCGCCTCCAGCCACGACATCATCCGCGCCATGGAAGAGCGCGAGCTGCACATCGCCGTAGCCGCCACCACCGGCGCCCTGCACGAAGGGCTGGTGGAACTGCCTCTGGTACAGGACCCCTTTATTCTGGTGGCCCCAAAGGGGTTCATCGGCTCCTCGGATACTGGCCTTCCGAAGGTCAGCGTGAGCGAGCTGAATACCCTGCCATTCCTGCGCTATGCACGGGACCAATTGATTTCACAGCAAATCGACGCCCATCTGAACCGTCAAAACCTTACCTTTGAAAGCCGGTTCGAGATTGGTTCGCACCTTGCCCTGATGGCCATGGTGGCGCGCCGGATCGGCTGGGCGATCACGACGCCGCTGGGGTATATGCGGGCGGTGCGGTTCCACGATCAGATCGAAGCCTACGCCCTGCCCTTTGGTGCCGCCGGTCGGACCATTTCCCTGTTCAGCGGCAACGACTGGGCGGATCAGGTCCCCCGCGACGTGGCTAAGACCATGCGGCACTTGATCCAGACACAGATGATCGATCCGGCGCTGGTCCGGCTTCCCTGGCTGGCAGGCGCGTTCAAGGTCATCGACAGCTAAGGCCGACGTCAGAGGGCGTGCCCTGCCTCCAGATGGGAGACCAGCCCCCGCGCCGCCTGCTCGATCAGGTCGAGGCAGCCGTCGAAATCCCGCGTATAATAGGGATCGGGCACATGATCCGCGCTGCTGCCCGCAGCAAAGTCGGTGAACAGCACCACGGGCGTGATCTGGTCTGCAGGCCTTTGCGCCTCGATATTGCGCAGGTTGTCACCGTCCATCGCCACGATCAGATCAAAACGCGCAAAATCCTGCGGTTCGAACTGCCGCGCCCGCAAATCCGACAGATCCAGCCCTCGCGCCCGCGCCGCTGCCTGCATCGGCCCGTAGGGCGGCTCTCCCACGTGATAACCCGCCGTGCCCGCGCTATCCGTCTCGGCCTGCTTAAAAAGGTCGCGGAACACCCCTTCAGCTGCCGGCGAGCGGCAAATGTTTCCTAGGCAGACGAACAAAATGCGTTTAGTCATCGGGGCACACTCCTTTTGGCAAGACAGCAATAAGAGGCTTTGCGGCGATGGAAAAGAGTGCGGAGAAGATCGTCATCCTGACTGGCGCCGGCATTTCCGCCGAAAGCGGGCTCGGTACCTTTCGCGACGAAGACGGGCTCTGGGCAAAGCACCGGATCGAAGATGTAGCAACGCCCGAAGGATTTGCCCGCGATCCCGATCTTGTGCACGCCTTCTACAATGCCCGCCGTGCCCAATCGGCCGAGGCCAGCCCGAATGCCGCCCACACGGCCCTTGGTGAGCTGCAAAGGTCCTGGCCCGGAGAGGTTGTGATCATCACCCAGAATGTAGACGGGCTGCACGAACAGGGCGGCGCAGAGGATGTGCTGCATATGCACGGCACGCTTGACGGCGCCCTCTGCGCAGCCTGTGATCACCGCTGGCCCGCCCCCGCCAGCATGTCGCCCACCGACCTCTGCCCCGCCTGCGCCCAGCCTCGCACGCGCCCCGATATCGTCTGGTTTGGCGAAATGCCCTATTTCATGGAAGCCATCTACGACCATCTGGCCGAAGCGGATATCTTTGCCTCAATCGGAACCTCCGGTCAGGTTTACCCGGCCGCCGCCTTTGTGCAGGAAGCGCAGATGGCGGGCGCCCATACGGTTGAACTCAATCTTGAGCCCTCGGCCGGCGCATCCAGCTTTGCCGAAAGCCGCCTGGGGCGCGCCAGCGAGATCGTGCCCCACTGGACCGGCGACATTCTGGCCCGCGCCTGAGCCTCCACAGAAAACGGCCAGCCCCCGGTAAAGGACTGGCCACAATGCCTCTCGGCGCGCGTGGCGCTGATCAGTTGTTGTGCTTCATGCCGCCGTGACCGGGCTTGCGCTCCAGATCCACCGGCACCTCAACGTTGATTTCACCGGCTTTTTCAAAGACCAGCGTCAACGGCACCACATCGCCGTGATGAAGGGTCTGGGTCAGCCCCAGAAACATGACGTGGTCGCCGCCCCGCTTCAGCATGTGCACCTCACCCGCCGGAATGGCAAAGCCTTCTTCCACGTGCACCATCTTCATGACACCGTTGGCATCGCCCTGGTGGGTGTGCAGTTCGACCCGCTCTGCCACGTCAGAACGCGCATCGATCAGCCGGTCATCAGCGCCGGTATCGTTCATGATCTGCATGAAGGCCGCGCCGCTGGCGGACATCTTGGTCGATACGCGTGCATAGGCGTCCTCAACCATCATACCGCCCGCCATGGCGGCCCCGGCAAGGGTGACTGCGGCTGCGCTGGTGGCGGCGAAAACGAGGGATTTAAAAGACATCTTGAGTCTCCTGTTACAAAGTCTGTCTGATTTTCAGGGTAGGATAGATTGGAAATCAGGCAGTGATCGGCGGGCCACGCGCCAGGGCGTATTGCCCGCAGGAGACGGGGATCAGGACTGTGCGAACCGGTGTCAGATCCTGCAGAACCGGGCGTGCCGGGATTGGCAGCGCTTGCTGCACCGGCAGCCCAGCATCCAAGAGATGCATCACACAGTCGGGACAATAATGCGGCGCCGGGACCGGTTGGCCGTCGCTGTCCACATAGATCGCCACCGGGCCGGTGCCCGTGCAGATGACGATCTGCCCCGAGGCATCCCGTGCCCCACGCATAGCGGCAGCGCTATGGGCGGTCAGCACCACAGCAAGGGACAGGAAGATCCCGATATATATCCGCAAACGTCGCATCATCAGCAGCAGATATGCCCCCGCGCAGGGGCGACCGCAAGCGGCATTCGGTCACGCCATGAACGGCAAAACGCCGCGCTGGGATGTCCAGCACGGCGTCTTACGAAATCAGATCGGTCTGAAGCAGATCAGGCCTCAGCAGCTTGTGCCTTGGCGATCTCTTTTTTCACTTTCAGAGCGGTTGCGGACAGCTCTTCGTCCTTGGCTTTTGCCAGGAATGCGTCCAGACCACCGCGGTGATCAACCGAGCGCAGGGCTGCGGCGGAAATCTTCAGCTTGACGCCACGGCCCAGAGTCTCGGACTGCAGGGTGACATCGTTCAGGTTCGGCAGAAACCGACGACGAGTGCGGTTCTTGGCGTGGCTGACATTGTTGCCAGTCATCGGGCCTTTTCCGGTCAGTTCGCAACGGCGCGACATAGGTTCATCCTTCGTATCTGGGGCGGCCTGCCGGACAAAACTCCGAATCTGCCGCCAAATCACAAGGGCGCGGCCATTGGCTGCGCCCGAAAACTGGTTGGATGCGTTTAGGAGGAATCGCTGACAGGGTCAAGCCATATGGCAGGGTTTTATCACCCACTCCGCCGGAAAGTGGCACAGCCCCGCCCAAACCGGACCAAACCCGGCCGCGCGCCTGGCTTGAAAGGTCCCTTTACCGCATCTGGTCAGCGGGTTTATTCCAGCCCCAACCCCTTCAGCATGTCCCGCGCGGCTGCGGCAGGGGTCTGCTCTCCCGCAGCGACCGCATCCGACAGTTCCGCCATCCGGCCCTGCGCCCAAGGCGTTTCCAGCCTTGCCAGCATAGCCTGACGCACATCCTCGGCAAACCAGTAACGCGCCTGATCCGCCCGGGTTCGCGCCCAATGTCCCGTCTCGCGCCGCCAGCCCGACAGATGCTCGATATCGGCCCAAGCGGCCTCCAGCCCCTCCCGTGCCAGCGCCGAAACCATCATCGCCTTGGGAAATCCTTCCGGATCCTGCGGACGCTTGCGCAGCAGCCGCAAAGCCCCGGCGTAATCGGCGCAGGTGCGGGTGGCGGCGGGCTTCAGATCGCCGTCTGCCTTGTTCACCAGAATCATATCCGCCATTTCCATGATGCCGCGCTTGACACCCTGCAATTCATCGCCGCCCGCCGGGGCCAGCAAGAGCAGGAACAGATCCGACATCTGCGCCACCACGGTTTCGGATTGCCCCACCCCGACGGTTTCGATCAGCACCACATCAAAACCCGCAGCCTCGCACAGGGACACCGCCTCGCGGGTGCGACGGGCGACACCGCCCAGCGTGGTCTGGCTGGGCGACGGGCGGATGAAAGCGGATTTCTGGCGGCTGAGATGCTCCATCCGGGTCTTGTCGCCCAGAATGGAACCACCCGAACGGGTGGAACTGGGATCGACCGCCAGCACCGCCACCCGCAGGCCACGTTCGACCAGCATCATGCCGAAGGCCTCGATAAAGGTGGATTTGCCGACCCCAGGCGTGCCCGACAGGCCGATCCGCAAGGCCTGCCGATCCGCTTTGGCAAGCCGCTCCAGCAGGGACAGCGCTTGCTCCCGGTGATCATCGCGCCCGCTTTCGACCAGAGTAATCGCCCGCGCCAGCGCGCGCCGGTCGCCTTGCAAAATCTTGTCACTCAGCTGCGCAATACCCATGCCAAAGCCCCTGTTCCGCGCCCCTTGCAGGGCCTCTGTCCGAAAGTTCCGCCTACTTGACGCAGGCAGGCCCGGATTGTCCAGTGCCGAGGCAGGCGCATTCAGCCGCAGCCGCCGCGCCTCTGGACCCGGCACGGGTCTTTGGCGATAAGGCTGCCATGACACGCCTGCCCATTGATGACGCCCTGCCCGAACTGATCGCCGCCCTGCGCACGGGCGGCCGCGCCGTGCTGCAGGCCCCACCCGGCGCCGGCAAGACAACCAAGGTACCGCTTGCCATGCTCGAGGCCGGTCTCTGCGATGGGCGCATCGTCATGCTGGAGCCACGCCGCCTGGCCGCCCGCGCCGCCGCCGAACGCATGGCCGAAACCCTGGGCGAACGCCCCGGAGAGACCGTCGGCTACCGCATCCGGGGCGAAGCGAAGGTCAGCAAATCCACCCGGATCGAGGTCGTCACCGAAGGCATTCTGACACGGATGCTGCAATCGGCCCCGGATCTGCCCGGCGTCGGAGCGGTGATCTTCGACGAATTCCACGAACGCTCACTGAATGCTGATCTCGGCCTCGCGCTCTGTCTTGAGGTCGCGGGCGCCCTGCGCGACGATCTGATCCTGCTGGCGATGTCCGCAACGCTGGATGCCGCCCCCGTCAGCGCCCTGATGGAGGCACCGCTCATCACCTCCGAGGGGCGCAGTTTCCCGGTGGAGACCCGCTGGCTCGATACCCCGCTTGGCCCCAAGGCCCGCCGCACCGATGCGCTGGTGGATCTGGTTACCCGCGCCGAGGCAGAAACCCGCAAGGACAGCGGCGGTATCCTCGTGTTCCTGCCCGGTGAAGGCGAAATCCGCCGTGCCGCTGCCGCGCTCGAAAACCGCCTGCCCGGGAATTGCACGGTGCATCCCCTGTTTGGCGCCCTGCCCTTTGCCCAGCAGCACGCTGCCATCCAGCCCGCGAAATCAGGGCGCAAGGTGGTGCTGGCGACCTCGATCGCGGAAACCTCGCTTACCATCGACGGGGTTCGTGTGGTGGTCGACATGGGACAATCGCGCCGCGCCCGCTTCGATCCGGGGTCCGGCATGTCGCGGCTGGTCACAGAAAAGGTTACCCGCGCCGAGGCAACCCAGCGGCAGGGCCGTGCCGGCCGCGTTTCCGAAGGGGTCTGTTACCGCCTCTGGACCAAGGGCGAGGAAGGCGCGCTTGCCGCCTTTCCCCCGGCGGAAATCGCATCCGCAGATCTGGCCAGTCTGGCGCTGGAGCTGGCGCTCTGGGGCGCTGCCGCCGAGGATCTCGCCTTCCTGACACCGCCACCCGAGGGCGCCTTGCAGGAGGCCCGCAACCTGCTGAGCCTTTTGGGCGCGCTGGATGCACAGGGCCGCATCACCACCCACGGCAAGGCGCTGTCAGCGCTCCCCCTGCATCCGCGCCTTGGCCATATGCTGCTGCGCGCGGCCCCTGATCAGGCCGCCCCCGCCGCCACGCTGGCCGCATTGCTGGCCGAGCGTGATCCCCTGCGCGGCGCCCCTGCCGACCTGATGCTGCGGCTGGAGGCGCTGAAGGATCCCAAGGCGTTCCAGCGCAAACGCCCCTATCAACTGGCCCTGCCAGTGGTGGAGCGGATCCGCGCAGAGGCCCGCAGGCTGCAGCAGCAACAGCGCAAGACCCGCTCTGACGCGCCGGTGGTATCTGACCTGTCAGCAGCCGGGCTGGCCGCGCTCGCCTATCCCGACCGCATCGGACAGCGCCGCAAGGGCGATACGCCGCGCTATGTCCTGTCAGGGGGCAAGGGCGCGGTGCTGTCGCCCGAGGACACGCTGGCCGCCGCGCCCTTCATCGTGGCGCTGGACACCGATGGTAACCCGCGCGAAGCAAAGATCCGCATGGCGGTGCAGATCGCCCTTGCCGATATTCGCGCGCTGTTTGCCGATCAGATCCGCTGGCAGGACAGTTGCGCCTGGTCCAAACGCGACCGCCGCGTCGTGGCCCGCAGCCAGGAGCGCCTTGGCAGTATCGTGCTGGATGATCGCATCTGGAAGGACGTCCCGCCCGAGGCGATCGCCGAAGCCATGCTCGACGGGGTCCGCGATCTGGGTTTGCGCCTCAGCGGTGCTGCCGCCCGGCTGGTGGCGCGGGTCGAGTTGCTGCGCGCCGATGGGCATGATCTGCCGGATTTCTCCGAAGATGGGCTGATGGCAACGCTGGCCGACTGGCTACTGCCGATGCTGACCGGGGTGAAAACCGCGCAGGACTGGAAACAGTTCGACCTGCTGCCCGCCCTGCGCGCCGCCCTCAGCTGGGAGCAGACGCAGCTTCTGGACCGCGAAGCGCCGGGCCATTTCGTCACGCCGCTGGGCCGCAAGATCCCGATCGACTACGGGGAAGAAGTGCCGGAAATCGCAGTGCGCTTGCAAGAGATGTTCGGCGTGACCCGCCATCCCGCCGTGGGCGGCGTGCCGCTGAAGGTGACGCTGCTGTCCCCCGCACAGCGCCCGATCCAGATCACCCGTGATCTGCCGGGGTTCTGGGCCGGGTCCTATGCGGACGTGCGCAAGGACATGCGCGCCCAATATCCCAAACATCCCTGGCCCGAAGATCCGACCGCTGCCGATCCAACCCTGCGGGCCAACCGGCGCAAATCCTGAGAGGTCCCAGGGCGAAAAAGTCATCGCGCCGGAGCAGCGCGCCCCTGCGCGCTGCCATACCCAACGGCGGAGGCCGCATCTTTGATGCGGCAGATCGCGGGCGGGAGGCCCCCCTCTGCTAGAGCACCGGCCAGCTCAGTCCTTTGCCGCGTCGGCGCGCAGCGCGGGTAGGCCAATCCCGGTGGCCTCGAACCCGCCATCGGCGGCCAGCACCTGACCGGTGATGAAACTCGCCTTCTCTGACAGCAGGAAATTGATCGCCGCGGCGATCTCCTCTTCCTTGCCATACCGGTTTAAAGGCAGCGCATCGTGATAGGCGGCGATGATCTCTGGGCTGTGCACCGCCATCGCCAGTTTGGTCGCCACCGGCCCCGGCGCCACCGCGTTCACCCGGATCCCGATCTCGCCCAACTCTGCCGCCTGCTGCAGCGTCAGCTGCGCCAATGCCGCCTTGGAGGTACCATAGGCCACCCGCAGGGTGCTGGCGCGCAAGCCCGAAATCGAAGTGATATTCACCACCGCCCCGCCGCCATCCGCAGCGAGCAGATCGGTAAAGGCCTGGGTCATCAGGAAGGGACCATCCAGATTGGTCTCCATCACCCGGCGCCAACGTTCAAAGGTAGTCTCGCGGATCGGGCCGAAATCGGCGACGCCCGCGTTGTTCACCAACCCGTCGAGCCGCCCGAAGGCTGCCGTGATCTCCGCGACAGCCCGCTCTACATCCTCGGGGCGCGAAACATCCGCATTGATTAGGGTAAGGCCTGCCACCTCTTTCCCGGCCGCCTCCAGCGCTTCGCTGTCGCGATCCAGGATCGCCACCTGCCAGCCCTCAGCCAGCAGTCCCTTCGCCGTTGCCAGCCCGATCCCGCGTGCCCCGCCGGTCACCAATGCAGCTTTCATCCTTGTCCCCTCCCGCTTTCTTTTTCTGACGGCCCTGCGGCCGGTATGATGTCGGCCCTGACGCCCTTTTGGCGCCTGCCCGGCTGTTGCGGAAAAAGTTCACAATTCAGAGACGAACTCAAGACACCATTGTAAATTCGCCTTTGGGGCATATGTTGTGGTCAACCCCAAATTTACTACCATCTCCCCGTCCGGTTTCCGGCCCGGGGCAAAAGCATAACAAGATAGCGAAAGCAGTTCAGGCATGACAACACTCCTCGCCAAGGCTTGGGAAGAGGTATTGCGCCCCCTTATTTTCCGCCCAAAGCGGATTCAGGTGGCAGCCCTGTGCTATCGTACCACCAAATCCGGAAAAGACGTGCTGATGATCACCAGCCGCGGCACCGGTCGCTGGATCATCCCCAAGGGCTGGCCCATCAAAGGCAAGAACGGCCCCGAATCCGCCTTGCAAGAGGCTTGGGAAGAGGCCGGCGTCGCCGATGCCCGCATCACCTCTGATCCGCAGGGCAGCTATCACTACGTCAAGGAACGCGACAACGGCACCCGGCAGCCGGTGGAAACGCTGGTTTATATCGCGGAGGTCCAGCGCATCAAGGATGACTACCCGGAATCCGATCAACGCAAGCGTGTCTGGATGCCCGCGCAAGACGCGGCAAACCTGGTCCGGGAACCGGATCTGCAGTCGATCCTGCGACAATTGTAACAGTTTTATGATGGAATCGTGACACCGGCCTTGCGCCAATGGTGACGCGACGCTACCCGGTGGCCGACTCTTTTCGGCACAGCCGTCTGGCTGGGCATTTGGCATGGGGAACGGCGACATGAGCGAAAAACCCGATAGCAAGCACTGGGAAACCCTCGACAGGGACCTCAACCGGATCTCTCAGCTGGAGCTGGCAACCGCCTATGTCTCCCGCCCCTTGGTCGGCCCCGGCATCTCGCTGGCCTTCATCGTGCTGGCTGGTGCAGCAGCTGCCGTTTTCCTCGGCGGCACGCCCGGCAATTTCATCGTCATCGCCGCTGCGATCTTTGGTGCCTATATGGCGCTCAACATTGGCGCCAACGATGTTGCCAACAACATGGGACCGGCGGTGGGCGCCAACGCCCTCACCATGGGCGGTGCCATCCTGATCGCTGCCATCGCCGAAAGCGCCGGTGCCCTCCTCGCCGGGGGCGACGTGGTCTCCACAATCTCAAAGGGCATCATCGATCCCGCCACCGTGGCCACGGCGGATGTGTTCATATGGGCGATGATGGCCGCGCTGGTGTCCTCAGCGCTATGGGTCAATCTGGCCACTTGGATCGGCGCGCCGGTCTCCACCACCCATTCAGTGGTCGGCGGCGTCATGGGCGCGGGCATTGCTGCCGCAGGCATGTCCGCGGTCAACTGGGCCACCATGGGCAAGATCGCGGCCAGCTGGGTCATCTCGCCGGTTCTGGGCGGCGTCATCGCGGCGCTGTTTCTGGCGGTGATCAAGGCCAAAGTTATCTATCAGGACGACAAGATCGCCGCCGCGCGGCGCTGGGTTCCGATCCTTGTCGCCATCATGGCCGGCGCCTTTGCCGCCTATCTGGCGCTGAAAGGTCTGAAACGGATCATCAAGATCGATCTGGAAATCGCCCTTTTGATCGGTCTTGGCTTTGCCGTGGCAAGCTATCTGATCACCAAGCCGCTGATCGCACGCCAGTCCGTGGGACTTGAGAACCGCAACAAGTCGCTGAAAATCCTGTTCCGCATCCCGCTAGTAATCTCCGCCGCGCTGCTGTCCTTTGCCCATGGCGCCAACGATGTGGCCAATGCTGTGGGTCCGCTCGCGGCGATTGTGCATGCAGCAGAGTTCGGGGATTTCGCCGCCAAGGTGGCTATCCCGACCTGGGTGATGGTGATCGGTGCCTTCGGCATTTCCTTTGGCTTGTTCCTGTTTGGCCCGAAACTGATCCGTATGGTCGGCAGCCAGATCACCAAGCTGAACCCGATGCGCGCCTATTGCGTGTCGCTTTCGGCAGCCATCACGGTGATCGTGGCCAGCTGGCTTGGCCTGCCGGTGTCTTCGACCCATATCGCGGTCGGCGCGGTCTTTGGCGTTGGCTTCTTTCGCGAATGGCACGCCGAGAACCGCCTGCGCAAATTCTCGCTGCAGCGTCCGGAGGAACTGCGCATCGCCCCCGAGGAACGCCGCCGCCGCAAGCTGGTGCGTCGCAGCCATTTCATGACCATCGTAGCCGCCTGGGTGATCACCGTGCCCGCCGCGGCACTGCTGTCCGGTGTTACCTTCTGGCTGCTGACGACGATCATTCGCTAAGCCTCAGCCAGGCACGAACTCGAAAAAGAAAACCCCTCGCCGCGGATCTGCGGCGAGGGGTTTTACATTTCTAAAGCTTTGAACCGGATCAGACGCCGAGGCACCAGCGCATCACCGCCTTTTGTGCGTGCAGGCGGTTCTCGGCCTCATCAAAGATCACCGATTGCGGACCATCCATCACGGCAGAGGTCACTTCCTCTTCACGGTGGGCCGGCAGACAGTGCATGAACAGCGCGTCCTCCTTGGCATGGGCCATCAGCGCGTCATTCACCTGATAGGGGCGCAGCATGTTGTGGCGCCGCTCTTTCGAGGACTGGCTGTCATGCATGGAAACCCAGGTGTCCGCCACAACCAGATCGGCGCCTTCCACGGCCTTGACCGGGTCGCGTTCGATCACCACGGTCGAACCCGCCTTGCGCGCCAGACCGACGAATTCATCCTCGGGGTCCAGCTGCGCCGGGCCGGTAAAGGTCAGGTCAAACCCGAATTGTCCCGCCGCATGCAGGAAGGAGGCGCAGACATTGTTGCCGTCGCCGGTCCAGACCACCTTCTTGCCTTTGATCGGGCCGCGGTGCTCTTCATAGGTCAGGATATCGGCAATGATCTGACAGGGGTGGGTGCGGTCGGTCAGACCATTGATCACCGGCACATCGGCATATTCCGACATTTCGATCAGCACCGATTCATCAAAGGTCCGGATCATGATCAGATCCACATAGCGCGACAGCACGCGGGCGGTGTCGGCGATGGTCTCACCATGGCCCAGCTGCATGTCGTTGCCTGACAGAACCATGGTTTGCCCGCCCATCTGGCGCACGCCAACATCAAAGGAAACGCGGGTCCGGGTCGACGGTTTTTCAAAGATCAGCGCCACCATGCGCCCGTCCAGCGGCTGTTCGTCATCGGGGGCGCCTTTTGGGCGGCCCAAGCGCGCCTGCTTCATCGCGCCGGCCTGATCGATGATGCCCCGCAGGGCTGCTGCATCGGTTTTGTGGATATCAAGAAAATGGTTCATGTCTTGTCACTTTTTGTCAGGGTGAAGCCGGGGGCATATCCCCCGCCTTCGCAATTGATCTGAAGGGTCCGCTCAGGCCGCCGCGACTTGTTTGGCCGCCTTCTCAAGACGCTGAAGCGCCTCGGCGATATCCTCGTCGGTCAGGTTCAGGGGCGGCAGAAGGCGGATCACATTGTCAGCCGCCGGAACGGTGACGACCTCGTTATCATAGCCCGCGTTGACCACATCGATGTTCACCGCCTTACACTTGAGCCCCAGCATCAGCCCCGATCCGCGCACCTCTTCGAAGACCTCGGGATGGCTGGCCACCAGCCCCTCCAGCTTCTGGCGCAGCAGGCCCGCCTTGCGGTTCACCTCGGCTAGGAAATCCGGATCGGCGACCGCATCCATCACCCCGCAGCCCACCGCGCAGCCCAGCGGGTTACCGCCGTAGGTGGAGCCATGGGTGCCCGCGGTCATGCCGCTGGCCGCATCCTCGGTCGCCAGCACCGCGCCAAGCGGGAAACCACCGCCGATGCCCTTGGCCACCATCATGATGTCAGGAGTAATGCCCGCCCATTCATGGGCAAAGAGCTTGCCAGTCCGGCCCACGCCGCATTGTACCTCGTCAAGGATCAGCAGAATGCCGTGTTCGTCGCAAAGATCCCGCAGACCTTTCATGCAGGTATCGGGCAGCGGGCGAATACCGCCCTCCCCCTGTACCGGCTCGATCAGGATCGCAGCGGTCTTGTCATTGATCGCCGCCGCCACCGCGTCGTGATCATTCCACGGCAAGTGCACAAAGCCCGGCAGCAGCGGACCAAAGCCCTTGGTCATCTTTTCCGAGCCCGCCGCCGCGATACCCGCAGAGGACCGGCCGTGGAAGGACCCTTCGAAAGTGATGATCTCGACCCGGTCGGGCTGGCCCTTGTCGTAGAAATACTTGCGCGCCATTTTCACCGCCAATTCGCAGCTTTCGGTGCCCGAATTGGTGAAGAAGACCGTATCGGCAAAGGTCGTTTCGACCAGCTTGTCCGCCAGCGCCTGCTGCTGTGGGATCTGATAGAGGTTCGACACATGCCACAGGTTCTGCGCCTGGGAGGTCAGCGCCTCTACCAAGGCCGGATGAGCATGGCCCAGCGCATTCACCGCGATCCCGGCGCCCAGATCCAGGAATCGGCGCCCGTCGGCCTCGATCAGCCAGGCGCCTTCGCCTTTGACGAACTGAAGCGGAGCACGATTGTAAGTCGGCAGAACGGACGGGATCATCAGGATCATCCTTTTTGAAACATTGAGGCCAAAGCTGTGCATAGCCGGGCCGGAGGGTCAATACTGTAGTCGGAGGGGGTTTGTACCATCATCTCGGCACAAGGGATCAAAGGCGCCACAGGGGCACTGAGGCTGCGGTTTACGCAGTCCGGCGTCGGCGTCGAAGCGCAGAGTTATGTGTACGTTTGATCATGGAATGGGTCCATAAGGGAGCTTTGCGCAAAAAGGAACCCCTTTTGTGCAGCCCCCCTGAACAATTCGGCAGCATGCTCTGGCCGCGCCTGTCCGACGTGCCGCTAATCCTTCGCTGGCGGCCGCGCTTTTTATCCTTGCATCTCTGCGGGCACGGGCGCACCGATTGCGCATGAAAACTCCGACACCGCAAAATCCGATGCTGGCCGCCGCGCTGATCCTATTGGCAACCGCCTTTATCGCGGCGACAACGCTGATGGCGAAATCGCTGGGCACCGACGCTCTCGGGCCTGCGCTGCACCCGCTGCAGATCTCGCACGGGCGGTTTATCTTTGCCTTCGTGGTGATCTCCTCGGTGTTGGCGCTGGTGCGACCCCGGCTGACCCGGCCGCACTGGGGGTTGCATATCGGGCGTACCGCCTTTGGCTGGGGCGGTGTGACGCTGATGTTTGCCGCTGTTGCCTATATCCCGCTGGCCGATGCCACGGCGATCACCTTTCTCAACCCGGTGTTCTGCATGCTTCTGGCGATCCCGCTTCTGGGTGAGCGCGTCGGCCCCTGGCGCTGGGGCGCGGCGGGGATCGCCTTTATCGGCGCGATGATCCTGCTCCGCCCGGCACCCGAGAGCTTTCAGCCAGCGGCCCTTCTGGCACTTGGCGCGGCAGCGGTGATGGGGCTGGAGCTGATCTTCATCAAGAAACTGTCGGGGCGCGAGGCGCCCTTGCAGATCCTGTGGTTCAACAACGGCATTGGTGTTCTCATCGCCAGCCTGGCGGTGCTGCCGGTCTGGCAGATGCCAACGCCGATGCAATGGGGCGCGCTGGCGGCACTGGGCGCGCTGATGGCCTGCGCGCAGGCCTGTTTCATCAACGGCATGGCGCGCGGGGATGCCTCTTTCGTGGCGCCCTTCAGCTATGCCACGCTGATTTTTGCCGCGTGTTACGACTTCCTCGGCTTTGGCGTGGTACCGGACGGGGTGACCGTTCTTGGCGCCTGCGTCATCCTGACAGGCGCCGCCATTCTGGCCTGGCGCGAGGGACGCCAAGCAAAACCGGCCTGAGGCCGCCCTTTATGCCTTCAGGCGATAACCCCGACGCAGCATCGACCAAGCCAGCAGGCTGATGGCGACCGTGGCGCCAACGCAAACCGTCGCGCCCAGCAGCGGCGAGCTGTCGGAGGTGCCGATCACCCCATAGCGCACGCCATCAATCAGGTAGAACACCGGGTTGGCATGGGAAATCGCCTGCAGCACCGGCGGCAGCGACTCGACCGAATAGAAAGTGCCCGACAGAAAGGCCAGCGGCGTCACGATGAAGTTGGTGATCGCGGCCATCTGGTCGAACTTGTCCGCGAAAACACCGGCGACGATGCCCAGCCCGCCCAGGAACGCCGCGCCCATCACGATGAAGAACAGCGCGACCAGCGGATGCGCGGGCACGATCTGAAGCGCCAGCATCAGACCCAGCCCGATGGCCAGCGCCACCACCACACCGCGCGCGATGGCCCCGGCAAGGTAGCCCAGCAGCATCTCAAGCCCCGACAACGGCGGCATCAGCGTATCGACGATATTGCCCTGAACCTTGGAAATCACGATCGAGGAGGAGGTATTGGCAAAAGCGTTCTGGATCACAGTCATCATCATGATCCCCGGCGCCAGGAAGGTCAGGAAGGGCACCCCCATCACATCGCCACGCTTCGGACCGATCGCGATGTTGAAGATCATCAGGAACAGCGCCGCCGTCATCAGCGGCGCCAGCAGCGTCTGGGTCCAGACCACCGAGAAGCGCTTGATCTCGCGCATCGCCAGCGTCTGCAGCCCCAGCCAGTTTACGCGACCGAACCGGCGCTCTCCCATTCCGACCCGGTATTCTGTTTCCGTCTCTGCCATGGTGCTTTCCTCGTTCCAGTCTTATGCGTGCTCCGGCGTGCCGCCCGTGCCCCATCTGCATACCTGCTGCATCCGCAGGTGCAAGACGCCTTGTAACTCGGGCCGCAGTGATTAAAATAGGCGTTTATATCGGAACTCGATGGCGGCCGCAGGATTCTGGGGCCGCTTTCAGCTTGGAAAGGCAACATATGTCCTGGACAGACGAGCGCGTCGAATTGCTCAAGAAAATGTGGGGCGAAGGTCAGTCGGCCAGCCAGATCGCCAAGGAGCTGGGCGGGGTCACCCGCAACGCCGTGATTGGCAAGGTGCACCGCCTCGGCCTGTCCAACCGCGCAGCCGGTGGCGCCAAAGCCGCCGAGCCCAAGGAAAAGCCAGCAGCCGCAGCCGCTGCCAAACCGGCGCCCAAGCCAAAACCACAGCCAAAGACGGAACCGGCCCGCCCGGCAACCCCGCCGCCTGCGGCCGCCGCAAACGCGCCTGAAACCAAGGCCGCCATTCCGGCCCGCAAGCAGATCATTCCGGCTGGTCAGCCGCTGCCACCGCAGCCTTCTGCCAATGAGATCAGCCCCGAAGCCCTGGCCAAGGTCAACGAGATCGAAAAGAAGGCCAAGAAGCTGACGCTGATGGAGCTGACCGAACGCACCTGCAAATGGCCGGTGGGCGACCCCGCGACCGAGGATTTCTGGTTCTGCGGTCTGCCCGTTCAGCAAGGCAAACCCTATTGCGAAGCCCACGTCGGCGTCGCCTTCCAACCGATGAGCGCCCGCCGCGACCGCAAACGGTAATCGGCTCCGGGCCCACTGCTCGCGGTTCGGACCATTTTCCCCAATCAAAAAAGCCCCGCCGTTCCCGTGCGGGGCTTTTTTATTGTCACATGTAATTTCGCTAGGTGCCTGCAAAGGGGCAGCCCCGCTGCTGCTCAGCGCCCCTCAGGCGCAGAGGACTCGAAATTCGGAATGACACGCTCCGAGGCTTCGTCCGGCTCGATACCTGGCCAGTTGCCTTCGGCGATATTGATATTGCCGGGGATGTCCTCTTCCCAGAAGCCCACAACGTTCTTGGTGATGTTGAGGTACAGCTTGTCATCCACGATCCGCCACAGGTTCGGGTTGGCCGGCACCTTGCCGCCCTTGGACACCCCATAGGCGCAGTGCCCGTCATACTGCGGCGCGTAGTATTCCGGGTTCTTCAGGAACATCTCGCGGTTCTCTTCGCTGGCAAAGGCAAAGCGGGCACCGTTGTACTCGGCCACGATATCCGCACGGCCCGGCACTGCGGCAGGCTGCACCTCGCCCACCGGCACCTGGGTGAGGCTGCGATAGGCAACCACGTCATAGCCAGAGACCGCAAAACCGGTGCCGTCAATATATTGCTCCCCTGCAAAAGCAGAGCTTCCAATCGTCAGGGCCGCGATGGCAGCCAGTGCAAAACGTTTCATGTCTTGATCCTTTCCTCATTCGGCACCGATCCGGGACATGACGTGTCACAGGGGGTCCTGCTCCACCGGTCTGCCGATCCACTACAACTGCATCTACAATATCCGGCGCAGACCCTTTGCGAAGGGGCGCTCACACAGCTGTGTCTCTGCGTGACCGCAGGCCGCCCCCTGCACGGTTGCACGAAAAAGATCGCACCCACACCTTCCAGTCATTGGAATTTTTGACGAGTATCCTACGTCAGAGACGTCAATCAGAACCGGGCCGCGCCCCGCGCCGCCCGCCACCACATACAGAACAGGGCCCATCCACATGAGTGATACGAGCTATACCCCGCCGAAAGTCTGGACTTGGGAACAGGAAAGCGGCGGACGCTTCGCCTCGATCAACCGTCCCATCGCAGGCGCCACCCACGACAAGGAACTGCCGGTCGGCAAGCATCCCTTCCAGCTCTACTCGCTGGCCACCCCCAATGGCGTCAAGGTCACCGTGATGTTCGAAGAGCTGCTGGCCAAGGGCCACTCCGGCGCCGAATACGACGCCTGGCTGATCAACATCGGCGAAGGCGATCAATTCGGATCGGGCTTTGTCGACATCAACCCTAACTCGAAAATCCCCGCCCTGATGGACCGCAGCGGCGACACCCCGGTTCGAGTGTTTGAATCCGGCTCGATCCTAGTGCATCTGGCCGAGAAATTCGGCGAGTTCCTGCCCAAGTCCGGGCCGGAGCGCACCGAAGTGATGAACTGGCTGTTCTGGCAGATGGGCAGCGCGCCTTATCTGGGCGGCGGTTTTGGCCATTTCTACGCCTATGCGCCGGAAAAATGGCAGTATCCGATCGACCGTTTCGCCATGGAAACCAAGCGTCAGCTAGACGTTCTGGAACGCCAGCTTGATGGCAACGCCTTCATCGCGGGGGATAACTACAGCATCGCAGACATGGCGATCTGGGCCTGGTATGGCCAGCTGGTGCTGGGCCGCCTGTACGATGCGGCAGAGTTCCTCGACGTAGCGAGCTACACCAATGTGGTGCGCTGGGCCAAGGATATCGACGCCCGCCCCGCGGTCAGCCGTGGCCGCATGGTCAACCGCGCCTTTGGCGAATTGCACAGCCAGCTGCGCGAGCGCCATGACGCCGGTGATTTCGACACCCGCACCCAAGACAAGCTTGAAACCGAAGACAGCTGAGACTGACAGTCAGCGGACGTGGGCGCCCTGCCCCGTCCGCCCCTGCATGAAAGGCACGGCGGGTCGCCGCCGTGCCACGCGAACTGATTATTTCAAACGCGGTGGTTTGTCCGGATCGCTGCCGGGCGCGACTGGCTGATAGACCTGCGGCGCCTCTGGCTGCGGCAGATCAAACCGCAGCCCTACCCGTGACAGGCTGGCCGCAGCCGTATCGGACGCCTGGAAAAACCCGACATCCAGCGCCCCGGCCTCGATCCCGGAAAAGGTCAACGCCTCGCCCACCGCCTTGGCCAGGGCATCCCGCGCGGCGTCCTTGGCATCGACAAAGCCCAGCAGATGCCCCTGCCCGCCGCCCTGATAGCGCACCGCCACCAGATAGGCCGATTGCGCCAGTCCTGCGGCGGTCGCCAGTTTGGTATCCAGCGCCGTCAGCAGAAGATCCGGAAGACCGGCGGGCGGCAGGAAGCTTTCGATGGTCGCCTCTACCTGATCCGGCGCATGACCCAGAGTTTCTTCAAGCCAGCCAATCGCCTCGGCCGGGATCAGCATGGCAGAGGGGGCGACCTCAAGATTGACGCCCAGACCGATCCCCTGCCCCGACAGCATCTGCACGATCCCCCGCCCGGCCAGCGCCGCATAGGGCACCGCGCGCCCGGCAAACTGGGCGAGCCGCTCTTCGCGGTCGAAGACCAGGACGAAGCGCCCCTCGGGCGTGTCGAACAGGGCCGGCTCCAGCTTGTCGTTCTCGACTTCCTTTTCCAGCATCAGAAAGAGTTCGGCATCCGATAGCCGTTCGTAGAACCGCAGACGCGCGGCATCCGACGCGGGCTCTGCCTCCATCTGCGCGTGGGCCTGATCCAGCGGCGTTGGCATTGTCATCACAAAAGCTCCTTGACCCGGTGCCGCAGCGCGGGCAGCAGATCTGTTTCAAACCAGGGGTGGCGTTTCAGCCATGCGGTATTGCGCCAGGACGGATGAGGCAAGGGAAAGACGCGCGGCGCATGCGCGCGCCAATCGGCCACCGTATCGCTAACCCGGGCCTTTTTCCCAGATGATGCTGCTGCGCATAGCCTCCCACAAGCACCGTCAGCTCGACCTCGGGGAGGACGGACATAACCCTGTGCTGCCAGGTGCGGGCGCATTCCGGCGGCGGCGGCAGATCCGCCTTTTTCGCGTTATACCCCGGAAAACAAAAGGCCATCGGGACGATGGCGATCTGGTCCCGGTCATAGAAAACACCCTCGGAAATCCCCAGCCACTGGCGCAACCGGTCGCCGGAGGCATCCGTATAGGGGCGTCCGCTGTCATGGACCCGCAGACCCGGCGCCTGTCCCGCGATCAGGATCCGTGCTGAGGGGCGGAACCAGACCACCGGGCGCGGCGCATGCCGCGTGGCCGTGGCGGCAAACCGCTGCGCACAAAGGCGGCAACCGGAAATCTCCTGCGTCAGCGCCGCGCAATCATGGAAACTTTGCCCCATCATCGTTTCCCTTTTGGAAACAAAATCGCTATAGAATGGCCCAAATTGTCCTCGCCCAGCTGCATCGACCGCTTGCTGCCCTGTCCATGGACGAAGAGTAAAGCAGCTGTTCAGAATTTATGTCACAATTTGACATAACAAAGCCCGATTTCACGCGTAGGACGTTAATATAATTCAGGTATACCCGGAGTCACTGAAGACCCGAGATCTGAAGGGTTGACGTGCAAGAAGGTCGCGATTCAAGTAACGGCATGATCCGTCCCGGTTTTCTTACCTCTTCAGAGCGGCGTGAGCTTGTCGCTTGCG
>NZ_JBDOQR010000052.1:0-34211 GCF_039839315.1 Phaeobacter sp. CAU 1743
GGCTGGGAAACCCTCTCTCAGCCCCTCGAACCCATGCCCCTTGACCTCGCAGCCTAAAACACCGACCCTTCACATGCCCGGAGCGCGCCGCCAGGGAATTTCCACAGCATTCGCGACACGACCAGGATTGGGATCGAGCTTAAAGTTGGTTTTGACCTTTTCGATTACCCCACAGCGATGACCGTGATCTTGATGATCGCAGTTGTTGTGATCGGGATCGAGCTCGTCAGCGGCTGGGCCCGCACTAAAATTATTGGAGAACAACGGTGAAATCGGATACAGCTGACCAGCATTGGAATGACCAATGGAAATCCATCGAAGAAGATAGCAAGTGGCTGACGCCAGAGAAGGACGTGCAAGAATGGGCGGCTGGTCTGGCACAAGGCGCACGCATTCTTGATCTGGGGGCGGGCGTGGGGCGTCACGCACTTTGGCTGGCATCCCAGGGCTTTGACATGATCGCGTTGGATGCCGCGCCCGACGGGTTGGCAGAGATTGAAAAGGCCGGTGGCGTAGAAACAGTTCTGGCCCGCATGGATGCGCTGCCGTTCAAGGATCACGCCTTTGACCACGTGCTCAGCTGGAACGTGATCTACCATGGCGACGAAGATATCCTGCTGCGCACAATTGCCGAAATTCGTCGCGTGCTGAAGCCCGGCGGCAGTTTTATGGGGACTATGTTGTCCAAACGTCGCCTGCCGCATGAGCAGGCAAAATACGCAGGTCGTGAAATCAGCCGCAACGCATGGGTTTTTGATGCGCCCGGTACGGACAAAATGCACCCGCATTACTTTTGCGCGGCGGCAGATCTGTTGGCCCTGTTTTGGGCTTTGAATGCCTGAAGCTTGACGACCGTGAACACGAAAAGCCGGGGTCTTTCCACTGGCATCTGACAATGGAAAGACTTTGAATGATTACCTTTGAAGGCGCACAAGTCTACCTGCCCGGCGAGATCACTGAGACGACTGTTGCCATTAGCAATGGCAAGATCGTCGAATTAGGTGGCCGCGCGCAAGGCGAGGTGATCGACGCACGTGGATTGATATTGGCCCCTGCCCTGATCGACGTACATGGCGATGCGTTCGAACGCCAGCTGATGCCCCGTCCAGGGGTTTTCTTCCCAACCGAAACGGCGCTCATCGACACTGACCGTCAACTTGCAACCAACGGGATTGCCACCGCTTATCACGCCATAACGCTGGGATGGGAGCCGGGGTTGCGCGATGTGGCACGCGGCCGCGAACTCATGCAAGCCATGCGCGATCTGGCCGCGCGGCTGACCGTGGAAAACCGGGTGCAGCTTCGGTGGGAAACCTTCGCGTTCGAGGCTTTGGACGTGATCGAATGGGCGCTTGCGGGGCCACTATTGCCTTCCGTGGCATTCAATGACCACACGTCCATGACCATGAGGGCCTATGACGTCCCAATTCAGGACCGCGCTTTTGAGCTGTCCCCGGATTTTTCAATCGCCTCTTTAGACGACGCGCGAATGAAAAAGCGCACCGCTTCCAAAGCCCATCGCGCAGGGCTGAGCGAGGAAGACTATATCGCGCTCCTGGGCCACGTCTGGGATCGGCGCAGCGAGGTGCCCGACGCGATCGCATCGGTTGCACAGATGGCCCGTACAGCAGGAGCGCCCATGCTAAGCCACGATGATACACGGGCGGAAACCCGCGCCTATTTCCGCGAGCTTGGCGCAGGAGTGGCGGAATTTCCGATGGTGATGGAGGCAGCAGAAGCGGCCCGCAAAGGTGGTGATCCGATAGTCTTTGGCGCGCCGAATGCCGCCCGTGGAGGGAGCCATATAGGCTCGCTTGGTGCGGGTGACATGGTGGAGGCCGGTCTGTGCGATGCGCTAGCTTCGGATTATTTCTACCCCGCCATGCTGGCCGCAATTGCCAAGCTTGACGCAGAGCGCCGCGCGGATCGCCTTGCGCTTTGGTCGCTCGTCTCATCTGGCCCCGCACGCGCAATGGGTTTGCCCGACCGGGGCGACATCACTGTTGGTAAGCGCGCAGACCTTGTTCTGGTGGATTGGCCCGACGGCTCTGTCCCAGCCATTCAGGGGACATGGGTTGCGGGCCGTTGCGCCTATCGCGGTATACCGGCTGGATGAACCTGCCAAGACCGAACCGCGATTATATTCCTGCCATTGGACTCGGCGTAACCCAGATCATGGGGTACGGGACGTTGATGTACGCCTATGCGGTGCTCTTACCAGAAATGGCAAGGGATCTTGGACTGACCCTGTCAGAGGTATTCGGTATTCTGTCGCTGGGCCTTTTCTTTGGCGGCCTGGTCTCACCCATTGCCGGAAAACTGGTGGACCACTGTGGCGGTCGCTGGGTGATGACACTGGGCTCGATCGTGGCCAGCCTTGCGCTGATGGCGATGAGCCAAATTGAAGGGCGGATCGGGTTATTTGTGCTGATCCTGGTGGCCGAAGGCGCGGGCATGTTCGTGCTGTATAATGTAGCCTTTGCCAGTGTGGCGCGACTGGATCTAGGCGTTCCGCCGCAACGCTCGATTTCTGTCATCACGCTGTTTGGCGGGGTCGCCTCGACTATTTTCTGGCCGCTGACTCTCGCGCTGTTTAATTGGTACGGTTGGGAAACAACATGGGTGATCCTCGGCTTCAGTGCCTTGCTGATATGCACACCGATCCACTTCTTTGTCTTGCGCGGGCCTGAACGCGAGGCCGATGCACCCAAACCTGACAATGCGCCGGACTGGCCCGAACTGACCGGGCACCTGCGCAAGCAGGCAATGTTGTGGATGGTCGTTTCTTTCGTTTTTTCAGGCTACCTGATGGGCGCTGTTATGACACTTTGGGTGACCAATGTTCAGGACTTGGGCCATACGGCAGCCATGGCAGCCTTCGCCGGTGCCGTCATCGGCCCGTTCAAAACCGTGGGCCGGTTTTTTGAGATGTTGGTCAGTCGCAGCATGTACCCATTGGTGACCTATGCGCTTAGCCTCGGCCTGATGTTTTCTGGCTTTGTCGTCCTGTTGATCTTCGGATTTACGTTAACTGGACTACTGCTTGCGGCCGCACTTTACGGAATGGGCGACGGGATCAAAACCATCGCGCGCGGTACCCTGCCTTTGGCGCTATTCGGTACCAAAGGTTACGGTGCACGACTGGGGTGGATCTCCTTCGTGCAAATGGGGATCAACGCCTCCGCCCCTTTTGCTTTTGCATGGACCACACAAACCTACGGCGGCTGGTGGTCTTTTGCTGTCATGGCCCTGTGTCTTTGCTGTGCCATCGCTACCTATATGTTTATTCCCGACCCAAGGACCCACAGACATGACCCCGCTCAAAATAGGCGCCTGCCTGAAAACATCTGAGATTGCAGACCACCGCGATTGGCTGTTTGATGCCGCCCGCGATATCGAACTACAGGATTTCATGTCCCATGTCGCGCTAACCACCGGATTCGACGATCGCATTGCCGCCGCCAAGACGGCGCTTGATGGGCATACTGGACGCCTTGGCATTCATGGGCCCTTTGAAGGTCTGGATATCGACAACAAAGACTCGGAACTGCGCCCGATCATTACTGCGCGGTTCCTCAAAGCTCTCGAGGCCGCGGATCGGATCGGCGCGCGCCAGATGGTCCTGCATTCCCCTTACACGGCTTGGTATCAGAACAACTTCTTCAGCTTTCCGGGCTACGCCGAAAGCAAGATTGGCCGCATCCATCAAATTCTAGACCCCGTCGTGCGCGCAGCCGAAAACATGGGCATCACTCTTGTGATCGAAAACATTCAGGACGTTCGCCCAGAAACACGTCGCGCGATGGTGGATGGCTTTGGCTCACAAGCAATCGCACTTTCCATCGACACCGGGCACGCTCAGTTAGCCCGTCGCATGTCTGGCGCCCCACCCGTCGCTGACTTTATCACTGATGCCGGTGCGCAGCTTGCCCATGTCCACCTGCAAGACGTCGATGGCCATGCCGACCGCCACTGGGCCCCGGGGGAAGGGGAAATCGAATGGACAGCTGTCTTCCGTGCCTTGGCTGCTTGCGAAAGCGACCCGCACCTCGTGCTGGAACTGCGTGATAATGCGGACATTCCGAAGGGATTTCGCGCGCTGAGTGATCTTGGTGTGGTGATTTGACAGCTTGTTGCATGGGTCGCGGATTTTGGCGAAGACGCCGGTTCTGATATCCTCAAGGTAGCGCCCTATGCCGCATATATTCAACGCTGGTCGACGCGATAAGTTTTCCAAGGCGAAATACACGGTGACGAATTGGTCGGATTTCAACGAGGCTCTGCGCCGTCGCGGAGACGTTACGATCTGGCTTGAGGCCGGGGCTGCCGGGCGATGGTCAGCGCCGAAGCGAAAGGGTCGCGGTGGTCAGCCAAAATATTCGGACTTCGCGATTGAGACGTGTCTGACGCGGGGGCTGATCTTTCACCAGCCGTTGCATCAGACCCAAGAGTTCGTCCGGTCGCTACTTGGACTGATGGGCGTGGAGTTGCCGGTTCCAGACTTCTCGACCTTATCGCGGCGGGCGATTGACCTCTCGGTCGTGGACGAAAGGCCACAATCCAGTGGCACCACCACGCTGATCGTGGATAGCACAGGCCTGAAGATCCATCGCGGTTCGGGCTGGCAGGACGAAAAGCATGGCACGTGAAAGACCCGCAAATCCTGGCGTCAACTGCACATCGGGTATGACCCGGACAGCGGTGAGATCGTCGCCTCACTGTTGACCACAGACCAGATCGGCGACGAAACCGCCTTGCCCGACCTCATCGTGGGGATCGCAAGCCAGGTGACCCGCGTTCTGGCGGACGCCGCTTATGATGGCACCGTAGTTTCCGATTGCTTGACCCAAAAGTTCTGACCCGATGTCGAGATCACCGTATGCGGCGTCTCCGTCCCATTGATTTCGGGCGTTTTTGTTGGGTGACGCGCCTGCGAGAAGATCTGCATGGTTTGATGGAGGTCTTGCATGGCGGATGGTGGGGATGGGTTTGTCGGGCGGTGTGATGTTGTTGAGCCTCGGCGGGGGAACCGCCGGTGGCCTGATCATGTGAAGGCGCGGATTGTTGCGGAGAGCTTTCAGCCCGGGAGCCGGGTTGTGGATGTCGCCCGTCGCCATGGCCTTATACCGCACCAGCTTTCTGACTGGCGCCGTCATGCCCGGCAGGGTCTGCTGGCCGTGCCTGCCGAGATCTTGGCTGGTCTTCCTGCTCCCCAAGGGCCTGAGCCGATGTTTGTGCCTTTGGCTGTCGCTTGCGAAGCAGAACCACTCTCCGATTGCGGGGCGTTGGTTGAGACAAGCTCGGATGCGGCGGGCATGATGACGGTCGAGTTTGGACCGGACCTGCGCTTGCGCATTCCTGGCGATGTTGCGGTGGAACGGGCGGCGGCGCTGGTGCGTGCATTGCGCGGGGCGGCATGATCGTCGCGGGTCAGCGTCTGCCGATCCTGATTGCGACAAAGCCGGTCGACTTCCGCTGTGGCCACCAGGCGCTGGCGCTGATCGTGCAGACGGAGCTGAAGCTCGACCCGCATTCCGGGGTGACGGTGGTGTTTAGGTCGAAGCGCGGGGACCGGTTGAAGATCCTGGTCTGGGATGGCAGCGGAATGGTGCTGACCTACAAGGTCCTGGAACAGGGCAGCTTCTCTTGGCCGAAAGTGCAGGATGGGGTGATGCGGCTGTCGCGGGCGCAATTTGAAGCGCTATTCGAAGGTCTGGATTGGCGGCGGGTGGTGGCGCAACGGGTATTGCCGCCGGCTGTGGCAGGATGACTCATCTGGCCAGTTTTGGCTTTGTTTTATTGGGCTTTCTATCCCGGATCGGGTAGAAAAGCGCATGTCGCAATCACTCGATCTCAGCCAATTCCCTGACCTGCCGCCCGAGGTGGTGCAAGCCTTCTCCGCCCAGACTGCGGCGCTGGAAGCAGCGCAGTTTGAGGCGCGGGTCGAGCGAGCTGCGCGTCAGCATGAGCAGGCGGTGGTGGCGGAGAAGGAGGCCTTCATCGTCGAGCTGAAGGACCTGATCGCGAAGCTGGAAGGTCAGGTTCAGGATTATCGACGCACGAAGTTCGGGCCGAAATCGGAGAAGCTGGACCCGGCACAACTAGAACTGGCGCTGGAAGATCTGGAAACTGCGATTGCCGAGACGCAGGCACAAATTGCGGCTGTCGAGGACAGGATCGCGGCCAGCGAGCCCGACCCTGAAAAGCGCAAGCCACGGGAACCGCGCAAGGTGCGGGCCCTGCCGGAAAGTCTCCCGCGTATCGAACGTGTGCTCGAGCCTGACAGCATTGCCTGCCCCTGCGGCTGCGGCGACATGGTCCGGATCGGCGAAGACCGAACCGAACGGCTGGATTACATTCCGGCGCGCTATCAGGTGATCGTGACGGTCCGTCCCAAATATGCATGCCCCAAGGGGCGCACGGGCGTGGTGCAAGCCAAGGCGCCGGCGCATCTGCTGGAGGGCAGTTGGCCCACCGAGCCGCTCTTGGCCCAGATCGCAGTCTCCAAACATTCCGAGCACATGCCACTGAACCGGCAGGCCGTGGTGATGGCTCGGCACGGGGTTCCAATTGACCGGTCGGTGCTGGCCGACTGGATGGGCCGGACAGGTGCCCTGATTGCCCCCGTGGTTGACCACATGGCAAAACGGCTGCTGGCCGACAGCACACGGCTTTACGTCGATGAAACGGCCGCCCCGGTGCTGGACCCGGGGAAGGGAAAGACGAAGACCGGCTATCTTTGGGCGGTCTTGCGCGATGACCGAGGCTGGGGTGGCACCGCGCCGCCTGGAGTCGTGTTCCATTACCGGCCTGGGCGTAAAGGAGAATATGCCGCCGAAATCCTCGCTGGCTTCAATGGCACGATCCAAGTCGATGCCTACGGCGGCTATTCTCACCTAGCAACACCCAAGCGCACAGGTGGCGATCCACTGCGGCTGGCCTTCTGCTGGGCGCACGGCCGACGCAAACTGATCAAGGCCAAGCCGAAGAAGGGCTCGCCCATTGTCGACGAAGCATTGGTGCGCATCGCGGCGCTCTACAAGGTCGAGGACGCCATCCGCGGGTCAGGCCCGGATCGTCGTCAGGCTGTTCGGCAGGAATTGTCGCGCCCCTTGGTCGATGCGTTCTTCACCTGGTTGGCGGCACAGGCCAAGCGCGTGTCGCGCAAGTCCGACCTCGGCGAGGCCATGGCCTATATGCTGAAACGGCAGGATGGCTTCCGTCTGTTCCTCGATGATGGTCACGTCGACATCGACTCCAACCTGGTGGAAAACGCCATCCGCAGCCCGGCCATGAACCGCCGCAATGCATTGTTCGCAGGGCATGACGAGGGCGGCCGCAATTGGGCCCGCTTCGCCAGTCTGATTGGCACCTGCAAGATGAATAACGTCGAACCCTACGCCTACCTGCGCGACCTGTTCGTCAGCATCGCAAATGGCCATCCGGCCAAGGACATCGACGCTCTGATGCCATGGGCTTACACGCAGCACCTCATCCCCTCAAAATGACCTCGTCCGGGACTCCCCGACGAGCTCACAGTGCGAAGAAAGCGGTAGACAGGCCGGCCGCAATAGCAAAATCAATGGGCCGGAAACGGCGCATACAGATCACCATCCCGCCACTAATTACCGCTGTTCCCGGCCTACGCGATGGGCGCAACGCTCACATAGAGCATATCGCCGAGCATGGCCGAATGGCAGGGTAGTCAGCAACGGGATACAATCGCAGAGCCCTCGTCGAAGCCCAGATCGGGCGCCACAAAGACCCTCAACCGCATGACCCGCCTCGGTCATGCGGTCTTCAAACGTGCCGCATAGTCGTTCGGGGAAAGGGGCGCCTGCACCCATATTTTGACCCATGCAACAAGCTGGCATGAAAGAAAACTGAACCGTTGAGGTGATGGCTCATTGTTCGAGCAAATCACCTTGGCATCTGCTTAAATCACCGGAACTTCGCACGGAGCATATTGCTGAGTATATCCACAACGGTCACACAGGCGAGGATGACCAGCAAAACCGCTGACACCTGTGGGTAGTCCAGAAGGCGGAGCGAGCCGACGAGCTCGGTGCCGATACCGCCTGCACCGACCATCCCCATAACGGTCGAGGCTCGGAAATTATACTCCCAGCGATACATGCTCACATCTGCGAATTGCGGGAACACCTGCGGCAGGACACCGTGTAAGATGACTTGCATTGACGTGGCTCCCGACGCCTCGGTTGCTTCTATCGGTGCGGGGTGCGCGTGCTCAATGGCCTCAGCAAAGAATTTGCCGACCATTCCGACCGAATGGAGGCCAAGCGCCAAGACACCCGGCAACATGCCAAAACCGACGGCTGCGACAAAGATGATACCCATGATCAATTCCGGGATCGAGCGGAGCGTGTTCAGGACAACCCGCGCGACTTGGTAGACTACCTTGTTGGGCGACGTGTTCCGTGCGGCCAGAAACCCGAGTGGCAGAGAAAGTGCTACGGCGAGCGCCGTGCCCGCGACAGACATCGCCAACGTCTCGACGAGAGGCCCTACCCAATCGCGCCAACGGCCGAAATCCGGCGGGAACATCTCGGTGCCGAGGATGCCGATGGCCGGCAGGCCGTTGGCCAGCCGGCTCCGATCCAGCATCCCAGTCATCCATAGCGATGCAATGACGATCGCGGCGACAACGGCGATTTGCAAGAGCAGCTTTCGCCGCCCCTTGCTGTCCTCGGCCAGCACATCTTCAGCGTTGGTCAGCGCAGGCTGGGCAGTCAAGAGGCGGGTCATGGCAGTCTCCTAGTCCGGGCAGTCTCAGTCGGCTTGCAGGTTCTTGCGGATGTCACGAATGATGTCGTAGTCGGCATCCGTGATCGCTGCGAAGGCATCGGCCTTGAAGGGCTTCAGCACTGCATCGCCTGCTTCGGTCCCGCGCTCCAAGGTCAGGAAAGCGTCCTTGATCGAGCCTTCGAGCGTCTCGGTCATGTCGGTGCGCAGAACCCAAGGGTATTGTGGGATATCGGCGGAGTAGCCGATGACGACTAACTTCGATTCATCAACCGATCCCTTGGCAAGCAGGCTCTCGTAGATCGGACGGCTCAGACCGCCGACGGCAGCATTGCCCAGCTCGACGTTGCGCGCGACCGCGTCATGCGCGCCCGTGAAGTTCTGTTTATAGTCATCGCCCTCTGTCACGCCTTCGAGCATCATCGTGTATTTCGGCGCGAAGTGGCTCGAGGTGGAGGCCTGGTCGCCAAAAGCCACATCAATACCCGACCCTTCGATATCGTCGATCGAGTCGATACCGCTTTCGACATTGGCAATGAGGACCGACTGGTAGGTGGTGCTGCCATCCGTCACGCGCGCGGCGAAGGGCTCGATGTCCAGATCACCATCCGCCATCTTGGCCTTGGCGATCGTGTAGGAGGCGGGCCCAAAATACGCGACATCCACGCGCCCGAAGCGCATCGCCTCGATCATCGAGGAGTAGTCGGTCGTGACGATCAGCTCGATATCCTTGCCGAGCTTCTCTTCGAGATACGCGGCCAGCGGCTTGTTATCCTGGATCACGGTCGAGGCGTTTTCATCCGGAAGCAGCGCGACGCGCAAAGTGTCCGGATCATGATCGCCCGCAGCGAACGCGGCGGTTGTGGCAAGCAGCATGGCTGTGAGAGTTGCAAAGGTTTTCATGGCAGTCTCCAAGAGTTGAAAGATCAGGTGGTCGTGTCGGTCGGCGCGTCGTAGATGCGCGTCAGCGCGGCGCCGTCCAGCGCCGAGGGCGGTCCGTCAAAAACTATGTTGCCGTCAGAAAGGCCGATGATGCGGTCGGCATAGGCCTTGGCAAAATCGAGCTGGTGAAGGCTGACGATGACGGGAATTCGGTCTTCGCGGCAGACGTCGCGCAAGATTTTCATCACCCGGTCCGAAGATGCCGGATCGAGCGATGCGATAGGCTCGTCCGCGAGGATCAGCTTTGGCTCCTGCGTGAGCGCGCGCGCAATGCCGACGCGCTGCTGCTGGCCACCTGACAGGCTGTCACAGCGTGTCAGCGCCTTGTCAAAGAGGCCCACGCGGCTGAGAGATTCCAGCGCAAGGTGTTTCTCGGCGCGCGAAAAGCCTGCCAAACTGCTCCAGACAGAATGGCGACCGAGACGCGCCATGAGGACATTGCGCAGAGCGCTCAGGCGGCCGATCAGTTGGTGCTGCTGAAAGATCATGGCGGTGTCGCGCCGATGAAACCGGATATCGCGGCGCGACTTCAACTGCTGGCCCGCCGATGTCACGATATGTCCTGCGCTTGGCTGGGTCAGCAGGTTGAGAGTGCGAAGAAGCGTAGACTTACCGGCGCCCGACGGACCAAGAAGGACGGTCACTTCCCCGTCCATGAATTGGCAGGTGGTCTTATTGAGTGCGCGTGTGCCGTTCGGGTACACGACTTCGACATCGTCGACGCTCAGAATATCACGTCCCATAATACTCATTGACCCATCCATCGCACCGATTCTCCTTCTGTTAGTTCTTTGATACGCAATATATATGACAGTTTTATTACATATTGCGATATATGTTCCTTGCTGTTAGTGATTGGAAAATCGCAGCTAAGGATGTTGGATAATGGTCAAAATTGTAGTGCCCAACTGGATCGAAGATGAGACGCTGGCACGCCTTTCAGCGCACGGGGATGTCGTGACCAGCGAGGGGCGCGATCCACTCGCCGACGACGAATTGCGTGCGGCTTGCGCGGATGCATCGGCGTTGATGGCCTTCATGACCGAGTGCGTCGACCGCCCATTTCTGGACGCCTGCCCCAAATTGAAGATTATTGCCGGCGCATTGAAAGGCTTCGATAATCTTGATCAGCGGGCCTGCACAGATGCCAGGGTGCTGTTGACCTATGTTCCGAACCTTTTGACCGAGCCGACGGCCGAGTTGGCCATTGGCCTCAGCATTGCGCTCGCACGGAACATGCGTGCGGGAGACGCGCATCTACGGTCAGGAACGTTCGCCGGGTGGCGGCCCAATTTTTATGGTGGCAGCCTGCAAGGCGCGACCGTGGGCATCATCGGCGGCGGTGCAGTGGGCCGCGAGACAATGCGGCTCCTTTCGGGTTTTCGAGGCCGGCGCATCTACTTCGACGAAAATCGCCTCGACCCCACGACGGAAAAAGCTCTCGATGCGCAGTACGCTCCGCTCGATGATCTCACCCGCCTGTCTGACTTCATCATCCTTGCGCTGCCATTGACGGACCAGACCAAGCACATCGTGAATGTATCTTTTCTAGCAGCGATGAAACAAGGGACTTATCTGGTCAATCCCGCGCGCGGATCGTTGGTGGATGAGGCCGCCGTCGTGGAGGCGCTGAACACAGGCCGCCTTGCCGGCTATGCCGCGGACACGTTCGAGATGGAGGATTGGCATCGCCCGGATCGGCCAAGGCAAGTTCATCCAGCGCTCCTCGCCTGTGACCAAACGGTTCTGACACCGCATATCGGATCGGCAGTCAGCGAGGTGCGCCGCCAGATTGCAGCCGAGGCCGCCGATGAGATCATCGCCTTTCTTTCTGGCAAGCGGCCGCGCCACGCCGTCAATCCCGAGGTGCTCGAGACGTGAACCCGACTGTTCTCAAAAGCTTCGTCGCGCTGGCCGAACTCGGCAGCTTCCAGACTGCCGCCGTCCGGATCGGCATCGCGCAGCCTACCCTGTCGCAACATATCAAGAAATTGGAGGAGGACTTAGGCGCGCCCTTGATCCAGCGCAGCCATAGCGGCAGCCGCCTGACCGACGCCGGGCTGCGACTCCTGCCACATGCACAGCAGATTCTTACATCCACTCAAAGGGCACAGGCCGCCGTTTTATCCGAGTCGCTCAAGATCGGGTGCAGCGGCAACATCGCATCATACTTCATGCCGGATGCGCTGGCATCCTTTCTCAAACAGACATCATCGCAGATGCGATGGGAGGTCATCTCAGCCCCAAACCCTCGCGTTGCGCAGATGTTGCTGGCCGAAGAGATCGACATCGCCGCGATGGAGTGGCCAATTTCCCACCCCGCCGTAACGGTGGCTCCTTGGCTCAGCGATGAAATGATCGTCATCCTGCCAAGCGATCATCCACTTGCCACGCGCGAAGAGATCAGCTTTGCCGAACTCAAGACGCTCAAGATGCTGGGCGGCGAGCGCGGCAGCGGGACCGGCACCCTTCTGACAGAAGCACTAGGGCCCCAAGCAGAAGATGTCGACACCATCGGCAATGTGGGCTCGACCGAGGCAGTTAAGCGCAGCGTGGCCGCCGGTCTGGGCGCGTCCATCGTGCTGGAGACGGCGGTGCGAGGCGAAATTGCTTCGGGCTCGCTGGCACGAGCAAGGCTCGAAGGAATGCCTTTGAGAAAGCAGTTTTTCATCGCGCAAATCACATCAAGCGCCGAGACCGGCCCAGCGGCCCGGCTTTTCAAGTTTCTACTTGAGTCCGACTGACGACCCTACCCGGGGAGTGGACAGAACATGGGGGTCATGCGGCGCGTTTTCTGTTTGCGACGGTCAGCCGACCATCGAGAACTGCGGCCCTTGTGACGGCTACTCGGTGAGCCCCTTTGGGCGACCACCGCATCCTTCTGCGCTTTCCCATGCGGGCATTGGCAATGTCATCGACTGATCCTTCGGCACGAGATGACGAGATGGGCAGCCCGTTACGGTACCGTCGGCCATAGTCGACAAGGGATTCCATGTTGTTCGCGAGATAGGTGTACAGTGTCCCGCATCGGGCCTGCACACGAGCGGCAGCGGTGCGGACAGCCAAAGGTTCTTCCGCAAGGCGGGTGCAATCGTGCATGAGCCCTTTCAGATAAGTTTCCGCGACCCGTGCTCTGCCATGCCACAGCCACCAGCGAAGGCTTTTCGCGGGGCGCTGGAACAGCACCGGAATTCCAGTGAATCCCGGTATCTGGACCAGACCCTGAACGGCGGCCTCGACATGTCGAATACGCATCGAGATGTGCCACCAGTCGAGGATATGCTTCACCTGGCCGTCGCCACCCATGGCATTCCGTATGAGGTTCGGGAGAGCAAGCTCGCCATCAGAGATTACCGTCAACAGACGGCCCGGCTTCCATCCAAAGTCTGACAGCTCTTCTCGCATCCGGCTGCCTGGCGATGCCGTCGCATTGGCGACCAAGCCAAATCGTCGGCACATATTGCGACTTTCAATCTTACCGACCACAAGATCCAGGTGTCGCTGCTGATACTCCGGTCGACAGCGGATATGCGCACCGTCCAGAAAAACCGTCAAACCCCCTTTGGGAAGTGCTTCAGCGGGATCGCCTGATGCCCTTCGACTTTTCTCGAGCCCCGCGGCTACTCTTCCCAACCGGTCACGCACCGTGGTGTGATGGGGCGGATGGCAGGGGAGGAAGCTTTTCATCAGCCGCGCGGCTTCGCGAAAGGAATGCCGGGACCCGAGTTCCGCATGGAGCCGCTGCAGCTCCGGGGTAGCCCGGTCAGGAAAGAAATAGGCCAGCGGAGAAATAGGTCCGCCGGGCATCGCCGCTGACCTGGCATCACACGAACAGCGGCGCAAGTGCGCGGCTTTGACCCGAACCCGCCCAAAGAGCGTGTCGAGATCGCGCGTGCGATAGTCATGAATGGCACGAACCGAGGCGCAATCCGGGCATACGCGGCTTTCTCGAATGATCTCATCGACCTGATCGTAAAGGATTACCCTCTGGATCTGTTCGAGGATCCTTTTCCCATCCTCGAGGCGCAGCCCGATCCCGTCTGGGCAGGTCACCCGGTATGGTCGAGAAATGCCGTCAAGCTGATGAGTGCGCTTCTCCCCGTTGTCGAAGGTAGTTTCGATTGTAATCCGTACGTCCATGGCAGCCCCCCATACAAAGAGCTTACCTTAGCACAGGCCAGATCACCGACGACGACCCCCATGTTCTGTCCACTCCCGCAAAATCTCATATTTAAGGGCAAAGGGTGGCCGTTGATTTCGTTGGATTTCTCATCTCACAATTAAGGGCTACGCAACATATGTCATCGCAGCGGGCGGCGGGTCTGCGCAACGCAGTGCTGTATGCGGCACTGTGATGTTCGTCGGCGGCTACGTAAAAACCAGCGTGCGCTGCCCGCTCAGCATGACGCGTCCTTCAAGGTGCATCTTGACTGCGCGCGCCAGAACCCGCGCTTCGATATCACGGCCGACCGCCACAAGATCGTCCGGGGTCATGGAATGGGCGACTCGCTCAGCCTCCTGCTCGATGATCGGCCCTTCGTCGAGGTCGGCGGTGACATAGTGCGCCGTGGCCCCAATGAGCTTGACCCCACGTTCATGCGCCTGGTGATAGGGCTTGGCACCCTTGAAGCTGGGAAGGAAGGAGTGGTGAATATTGATCACCCGCCCCGACAGCGCGCGCGAAAGTTCGTCAGACAGCACCTGCATGTAACGCGCCAGAACCACCAGATCGGCGTCTGTTTCCTCGACCAGCTTCAGCAGTTCCGCCTCGGCTTCGACCTTGGTTTCACGGGTTACAGGCAGGTGGTAAAAGGGCAAGCCTTCGTGTTCCGCGATGCGGCGCGCATCCGGATGGTTCGAAACGATGGCCACGACTTCAGCATCGAGCCAGCCAACACGAACTTGGTACAGAAGATGCAGCATTGCGTGATCAAAGCGCGACACCATGATGAGCAGGCGCGGCTTGCGTGCCGTATGGCGGAGGTTCAAATCCATATCAAACTGCACCTTGATCGGTGCGAGCGCGTCGAGGATGCGGGTCTCATCGCCGTCCTCTGCCAGAAACGCCACGCGTAGGAAAAAGCGATCACTCTGGCGATCCCAGAACTGCGCGGTCTCGACGAGATTGGCCCCCTGGGAGGCCAGCGCGGACGTCACCGCCGCCACGATCCCCGGTGCCGCGTCGCAGGATAGTTTCAGGATGAATTGTGGTTCGGATGGCTCCCGCAAAACTGGATTTGGCTCAGCATTCCGGCAGGTTGACAGCAAGGCCTCCAAGGCTCGTCTCCTTGTATTTGGTGTTCATGTCTTCGCCGGTCTGGCGCATGGTCTCGATGCAATTGTCGAGCGGCATGAAATGTGTACCGTCCCCACGCAGCGCGAGACTTGCAGCGCTGACCGCCTTTATGGCCCCCAGACCGTTGCGTTCGATACAGGGTACCTGCACCAGCCCAGCGGCGGGATCGCAGGTCATGCCAAGGTGATGCTCAAGCGCGATTTCAGCCGCGTTTTCAATCTGTTCATTTGTGCCACCAAGTGCTGCGCACAGTCCAGCTGCTCCCATGGCCGAGGCGCTGCCAACTTCGGCCTGACAGCCACATTCCGCCCCAGAGATCGACGCGCGGTGCTTGATCAGCCCGCCAATGGCCGACGCCGTCAGCATCATCGTTTCCACACCTGCATCCGTGGCGCCGATGCAGTGGTCGCGGTAATAGCGCACGACCGACGGCACGACACCGGCCGCGCCGTTGGTGGGCGAGGTGACAACCCGGCCCCCGGCGGCGTTTTCTTCGTTCACGGCCATTGCGTAGACCGACAGCCAGTCATTGGCGACATGCGGCTGGCTGCGGTTGTTTCCGCGTTCCGCCAGAAGCTGTTCGTGCATCGCTTTGGCGCGCCGCTTGACGCTCAGACCACCGGGCAGAATGCCGTCTAACCGAAGGCCGCGGTCGATAACGGCGTTCATCACGTCGCAGATACGGGTGATCTGACCCGACAGCTCGCGTGGCTGGATGTTCTGATGGGCACACTCATTCGCGCGTTTCATCTCAGCGATGCTCTTGTCCGATGCGCGGCCCATCTCCAGCATCTCGGCTGCTGACCCGAAAGGATAGGGATAACCCATCGCCTCTTTCTCGGCGTGCAGCGTCTTCGTCTTGGCGGCCTTTTCGGTCTCAAGCTCGGCCTCGGTCACGACAAATCCACCGCCGACCGAATAGTAGGTCTGCGTCATGTAGGGATTCCCGCGTTCGTCGAAAGCGCGCAGGACGAGCCCGTTGGCATGGCCCGGCAAGGGTGGGCCAAAATCAAACACAAGATCGCTCTCGGGATCGAAATCGAGCGTACCCAGACCTGGCGGGCTGATGCGTTTGATGCGGCGGACTTCGGTCTCAAGTTCTTCGGCAGCATCGGGATCAAGCGAGGCAGGCAGATACCCGATCAGCCCGAGGATGACCGCGCGGTCCGTTGCGTGGCCCTTGCCGGTAAAGGCGAGCGACCCATGAAGTGACGCCCCTAGGCGGGTCAGCGTGCCCGCTCCAGGAATTTTTTCGGCCTCGCCGCGCAGATCGTCGAGGAAACGCGCGGCAGCGGTCATCGGCCCCATCGTGTGCGACGACGAAGGGCCGACACCGATCTTGAAGATGTCGAAAACCGACAAGAACATGACTTACACGCCGTCGGCGTAGATTGGGTGGGCTTCACAAAGCGCGCGCACCTCTTCCAGCACCGCTGCCTCCACAGCCGCGTCACCTTCAGGATTCGCCGACAACGCGTCGATCACCTTGAGAACTAGTTCACCCACCTTGCGGAATTCAGCCTCGCCAAAGCCGCGCGTCGTGCCTGCGGATGTGCCAAGGCGCACGCCGGAGGTGACAAAGGGCTTTTCAGGATCAAACGGAATGGCATTCTTGTTGCAGGTCAGCCCTGCCCGTTCGAGTGCGATTTCCGCCGCCTTGCCGGTCACACCTTTGGGGCGCAGATCGACCAGAACCATGTGGCAATCGGTGCCGCCCGACACCACGCCAAGACCGCCCGTAACCAGCACCTTAGAAAGCGCACGTGCATTGGCAATCACGTCCTTTGCATATTGCTTGAACGAAGGCTCCAGCGCTTCGCCAAAAGCCACGGCCTTGGCCGCAATCACATGCATTAGCGGGCCGCCCTGATTGCCAGGGAACACGGCGGAGTTGAACTTCTTGGCCAGTGCTTCGTCATTGGTCAGAATGATCCCGCCACGCGGGCCGCGCAACGTCTTATGCGTCGTCGAAGTCACGACATGAGCATGCGGCACCGGATCAGGATATTCGCCCGCCGCGATAAGGCCTGCGTAATGCGCCATGTCGACCATCAGATAGGCACCGACTTCGTCGGCAATGGCGCGGAATGCTGCGAAATCCATGTGCCTTGGATAGGCCGATGCGCCCGCGACGATCAGCTTTGGCTTCGTCTCAAGCGCGACTTTGCGCACGTTGTCCATGTCGATGAGTAGATCGTCCTTGGAGACCTCATAGCTGACCACATCGAACCATTTACCCGACATGGTGACGGGCGAGCCGTGCGTCAGGTGCCCACCATGCGCGAGGTTCAGACCCATGATCCGGTCGCCCGGTTTCAGCAGGGCAAGGAACACGGTCTGGTTGGCCTGCGCGCCGGAATGCGGCTGTACGTTGGCAAAACCCGCGCCGAAGAGCTCTTTGAGACGGTCGATGGCGATCTGCTCGACAGTGTCGACATGCTCGCACCCGCCGTAGTAGCGACGACCCGGATAGCCCTCGGCGTACTTGTTGGTAAACACCGATCCCTGCGCCAGAAGCACATCGCGGCTGACGATATTTTCAGATGCGATCAGTTCGATCTGGGTCTGCTGACGGTCAAGCTCAAGGCTGACGGCATCAGCAATGGCGGTGTCGGTGATGCGGGTGGTTTTAGCGGAATCGAGCATGGGATGGGTCCTTTCAGACATAAGGAAGGGGTCGCGCCCTTTGTCAGGGCGCGTCAATTGTACGGTTGAGGTCGGGCGTTAAAGACCGATAGCCAATTCGCGCGCAGCGATTTCAAGCAGGCCGTGCACATGCGGAAAGAACGACCGCCAGACTTCAATGCGGAAAGCGTCTTCGCCATCGCGGATCAGCACAACTTGGGCATAATCGAACACCGTCCGCTTGGCGCTGCCGTTGGCCATGCGCGACAGGTCAAGTGGGCACGCCACGGACAGCAAATCCAAGGCAGCAGGACCAGTGACGCTGATGGTCAACTCACGGTCCGAGATCACCACAAGGCTGTGTGGTGTCTTTTCGCGCACGGCATTAAAGGCCGCGACAATCGCCTGCTGGTCAGCCTCTGCGGCGTGTAGCAGCCACTCGTCAGGACCAATGCAATAGGCTGCGCGATCCCCGTTCTGTTCGCCCTGCCCGATCTTGGTGGGCAAGGTCAGGCCAAAAGCCTTGGAGACTGTCGCCAAATCGGCAGGCGCGATGCGCAGGTTAAAGCGCGCCACTGGTGGCAGTACAGAAACCGATACCGCGTCAAAAGATGTCACCGGAGCATTCATGATCTTGTTCTCCTCATTCGACCTTCAGGCGGTCGCCCGCGGGGTCATAAAAAACGGTTCCTGTAACCTTAGCTTTAACGATCGCGCCATTCTCGGCTGGGATGTGCAGGGTGTCATCCATCCGATCGAACCCGCCCTCGACCACCGCCATCGCGATGGAGCGGCCCAGCGATTCCGACCAGTAGGATGACGTCACATGCCCGATCATCTTCATGGGCTTGGGCTGGTTTGGGTTGTCCACGATCTGTGCGCCTTCGACCAGAACGGTTTTGGGATCCTCGGTCAGAAGGCCGACAAGCTGCTTGCGGTTCGGCGCCACGATGTCGGGCCGGTCGAGCGATCGTTTGCCGACGAAGTCGGACTTCATCTTGCCAATCGCCCAGCCGATACCCGCGTCCAGCGGTGTCACCGTGCCATCGGTGTCTTGACCAACGATGATAAAGCCCTTTTCGGCGCGCAGAACGTGCATGGTTTCAGTGCCATAAGGACAGATGTCGTATTTCTTGCCCTCTTCCCACAGCTTTTCCCAAAGCGCGCGGCCATGACGGGCGGGCACGTTGATCTCAAAGCCAAGCTCTCCAGTGAAGCTGATCCGGAAGAGCCGCGACGGGAAACCGGCGACTGTACATTCACGCACCGACATATGCGGAAACGCTTCGGCGGAAATATCCGCGCCTTCGACAAACGGCTCTAGCACCTTGCGCGCGTTCGGACCGTTGAGTGCAATGGTCGCCCATTCCTCGGTCGTGGAGGTCAGCCAGACCTTGAGATCGGGCCATTCCGTCTGGATGTAATCCTCCATCATGTTCAGCACACGCGCGGCACCGCCGGTTGTTGTGGTGACGTGAAACAGATCATGGCGCATACGGCCAATGACACCGTCATCGCGGATGAACCCGTCCTCGCCCAGCAGCAGACCATAACGTGCACGCCCAACACCCAACTTGGTCCACGGATTGGTGTACATCCGGTTCATGAACTCGGTCGCATCGGGGCCGGAGACCTCGATCTTGCCGAGGGTGGAAGCATCGAAAATGCCCAAGGATTCACGGGTCGCCTTGCATTCGCGGGCCACGGCCTTGTGCATGTCCTCGCCCGCTTTGGGGAAGTACCATGCCCGCCGCCAAAGAGCGACCGGCTCGAACTCTGCGCCATTTTCCTCGGCCCAGCTGTCGATCGGCGTGCGGCGTGTCACCTCGAAATGGGTACCTTTGTGATAGCCCGCGAACGCCCCGAATGTCGTCGGTGTATATGGCGGTCGGAAGGTCGTGAGACCCACTTTCGGCGCCTCTTTTCCAAGCGCGTCGGACGCGATGGTCAGACCGTTCATGTTTGACAGTTTGCCCTGATCGGTCGCCATGCCGTTGGTGGTGTAGCGTTTGACATGCTCGATGGATTTCATGCCTTCACGCACGGCCAGACGAATGTCCTTGGCGGTCACGTCATTCTGGAAATCCACAAAAGCCTTGGCTTTGCCGGGGTTGCGGTCGGTGGGCAGTTCCTTTTGAGTTATGCCGGTGCCGGTACGATCTTCAGCAACTTCGTAGGTTGCGCTGCCCGCTTTGCCACCGAGCGACTTGACCGCATCCATGCCAGCCTTTGTACCATCGTCAAGCGCGGCAGCGATGCCCCAGAGCCCGCGGCCGGCACCTGCGATATGCACGTCTTCGGTTTTGTGGCCCGGCAAATAGACCTTGGCGTCCGCATCCCAATCGAGTGAGCCTTTGGTGTGTGAGAAAAGATGCAACGAGGGCGTCCACCCGCCGCAGACCAGGACCGCGTCGCAGAACAGCATATGCCCGGCGCCGACCTTGCCGTTGCGCACAGGATTGACGCGCAAAGCGCTGACGCGCAGGCGACCCTTTGTCCCTGTGGCCGTGTATCCCAGATAGGTTTTGATCCCACGGGCCTTCGCCGCATTCTGTAGCGCTTTTGGCACTTCATTGCGCGTATCGACAATCGCAACCACGCTTGCGCTTGCGCCTGCGTCGGCCATGTCGAACGCGCTGTACCACGCGCTGTCATGGCTGGTCAGGACAACAGGTTTCTTTCCGACCAGCACGCCAAAGCGGTTGAGGAACGTCTGTGCGGCCCCGGCCATCATCACGCCGGGCGTGTCGTTGCCATCAAAGACCATCGGACGTTCAATCGCCCCCTGCGCCAGCACAACCTCTTTTGCGCGCACCCGCCACATCCGTTCGCGCGGTGCACCGTCGGGCACATCGCCCATGTGATCGGTCAGTTTCTGAACCAGCCCGATCATGTTCTGATGGTAATACCCCATCGCAGTTGTGCGCGTCATGCGACGGACGTTGGGCATGCGGTCAAGCTCTGCCATAGCACCCTCAAGCCAATCCCAAGCGGACTGTCCGTCGATCGACACAGAGGGTTCGGACAGGATCGTGCCGCCCATTTCCGAGTTTTCATCCACCAGAACCACCTTGGATCCTGCGCGCCCAGCGGTCAGCGCAGCAGCAATGCCTGAGGGACCAGAGCCAACAACCAGCACGTCGCAGTGCATATAACGGCTTGCATAGATATCGGGATCGACCTCGGTTGGGGCTTTCCCAAGACCGGCCGCCTTGCGGATGATCGGTTCATAGACGCTGTCCCAGAAACTGCGTGGCCACATGAAGGTCTTGTAGTAGAAACCCGCCGAGAACAGCATGTAGAGCCGGTCATTGATCGCGCCCAGATCGAACTTGAGTGACGGCCACTTGTTTTGGCTCTCGGTTTTCAAACCGGGGTAGATTTCCTGGATCGTGGCACGCGTGTTCGGCTCGAACCGGCCTTTGCCACGGGTCGTGCCGATCAGCGCGTTGGGTTCTTCGGAACTGGCTGTGACCACCCCGCGCGGGCGGTGATACTTGAAGCTGCGTCCCATCAGGTGCACGCCATTGGCGAGCAGCGCCGAAGCAACCGTGTCGCCCTCAAAGCCCTGAAACGTCTGGTCGTCGAATGTGAACTTGATCGGCTTGTCCGTGTTCACACGGCCTCGGCCTTTTACGCGAAAATCGGTCATTCTGCAGCCTCCAATGTGGTGGTGTCGGGGCGGGCCTCACCTGCCTTGTAGGTGGTCAGGAAACGGTCACTCACCGTGTCGCGTAGCGCGTTGAAGAAGCGGCCGCATCCATTGATGTGGCGCCAGCGTTCGGCGTGAACGCCTTTGACGTTGGTGCGGATAAACAGGAAATCGCGCCATTCCTCATCACTGAGTTTCGATGGATCAGCGGGGCGTGCGATATGTGCCTCGCCAGCATAAGAAAATTCCAGCTCGGGAAGCGTATCGTCGCAGTAGGGGCAGTGAATCAAAAGCATGGGTCTGTCTCCTCAGTGAGCAACGGCGGCTGCGGCGGCTTCGTCGATTAGACGGCCGGTGGTGAAGCGCTCAAGCGTGAACGGCGCGTTGATCGGGTGCGGTTCGTCTTTGGCAACCGTCCAAGCCAGTGTATGCGCTGCGCCCGGTGTGGCCTTGAATCCCCCCGTGCCCCAGCCGCAGTTGACATACAGCCCTTTGACCGGCGTCTTGCCGAGAATCGCCGATCGGTCTGGCGTCACATCGACAATCCCGCCCCATTTACGCAGCATCCGCATGCGGTTGAAGATCGGGAACACCTCGCAAATGGCAGCCACGGTGTGCTCGATCAACGGCAAACCGCCGCGCTGCGAATAACTGGTGTACTGGTCCGTGCCAGACCCAATCACTAGCTCGCCCTTGTCGGACTGGCTGATATAGGCATGCACGGTGTTTGACATCACGACGCACGGGAACACAGGCTTAATCGGTTCGGAAACAAGCGCCTGAAGCGGATAGCTTTCGAGGGGCATCCGCACACCCGCGCTCTCCATCACGACACTCGTGTGACCGGCTGCGGAGACCGCGACCTTCTTGGCCTTAATGAAGCCCTTGGCAGTATCTACGCCCTCGACCGACCCGTCGGGCGCGCGCCGGATCGCGATGACCGGGCAGTTCTGGATGATGTCGACGCCGCGCTTGGCTGCAGCCCGTGCGTAACCCCAAGCGACAGCATCATGCCGCGCGGTGCCAGCGCGCTTTTGCAACGCAGCGCCCATCACCGGATAACGCGCATCAGGCGAAATGTTCAGCGGCGGACAGAATTCCTTGGCCTGCTGCGGGTTCAGCCACTGGTTGTCGACGCCGTTAAGACGATTGGCGTGGATGTGGCGCTGGAATGACTGCACGTCATGCACGTTATGCGCCAGCATCATCACGCCGCGCTTGGAATACATGACGTTATAGTTTAGCTCGGTCGACAGGTTGTCCCACAGATCCAGAGCGTGATCGTAGAGCTTTGCGCTTTCATCATATAGGTAGTTCGAGCGTATAATTGTCGTGTTGCGCCCAGTATTGCCCCCGCCAAGCCAGCCTTTTTCGATGACTGCGACATTCGTTATGCCATGTTCCTTGGCCAAGTAGTAGGCCGCACCCAGACCATGGCCCCCTGCCCCGACGATGATCACATCATATTCGGCTTTGGGTTGTTTGTCGGGCCACTGTTCGGGCCAATTCTTGTGGCCGCTCAGCGCGTTTTTTAACAGCGAAAAGCCGGAAAAATGTGTCATTTTAGGTAGCCTCGAATCTATATGGAACCTGTCCTCCTTTTGGTCGCATATCACCCCATTTCGACATTGTATTTTTACGCCAAAAACATAGTATATCTGCGTCTCGGAACGCTTAATGAAGAGGTCTAAATGGAATCCAAACCCGTTCTCAAAATTGGGTTCATCCTGGCACGGAGATTTACCTTGTCAGCTTTCGCAAATTTTGCGGATGTCCTGCGATTGGCGGCAGATGAGGGAGACCGCTCGCGCCCGATACGGTGTTCATGGCGCATCGTGTCTGCAACAATGAACCCGGTGGTTTCCAGCTGTGGCATTCCCGTGCACCCCGATGAACGCCTTGGCGACCCAGAAAAGTTCGATTATGTGGTCGTAGTCGGCGGGTTGATCCCCGCCATTCAAGACCTCAATCCTGACTACATTGCCTATCTTAAACGTGCGGCGCTGGCTAACGTGCCGATTGTTGGGGTCTGTACCGGCGCGTTCATCCTTTACAAAGCAGGGTTGATGGAAGGATATCGCTGCTGCGTGAGCTGGTTCCATCACAATGACTTTTTGGAACAGTTCGAGGGGCTCATTCCAGTGTCCGATCAGATATTCGTGGTTGACCGCAATCGCCTGACCTGTTCCGGCGGTGTTAGCTCGGCGCACCTCGCCGCCTACCTGGTGGAGCGGCACATTGGGTCGGCGGCAGCACGCAAAAGCTTGAATATCATGATCATCGACGAAGCGCAGACGCCCGAAAATCCTCAGCCTGGTTTGCCGCTTGAATTTGCCACGTCGGACAAGCTTGTCAGGAAAGCGTTGCACCTCATTCGCCAGAATGTGGCCACACCGATGACGGTCGATCGGCTATCAGAACGCTTGAAAGTCAGTCGTCGGATGCTGGAGCGCCATTTCAGAGAGGCGCTTCAAATTTCGCCTGCAGAGGTAGGCTTGTCGGTCCGACTCTCAGTTGCGCGTCATCTTTTGAGTGGCACTGATACCTCTATCACACAGATTGCCGCGGCAACGGGATTTTGCGATGCATCGCATTTCGGCAAGGTGTTTCGCACCCGCGAAGGCGTTCCCCCGGATGCCTGGAGACAAAAAGATCGCGCGACTGCTGCGCGCGATCTTTTGGCTTGAAAATGACCGCGTCCGGCGGGCACTTTGCCACCCGCCTAAGACGCGTTGCTCAGTTGGTCTCGCCGAGCTCTGCCGATGCTTCTGTTTTGTGCTCAAGCGACAGGCAGCGAACGATGGCGACGCACATCAGAACCATGATTATCGAGAACGGCAGCGCGGCAATAATCGCCGCCGTTTGCAAGGTGCTCAGCGCCGCGCTGCCGCCTACGATCAGTAAGACCGCAGCCACGACGCCTTCAAAGGTGCCCCAGATCAAGCGGTGACGATACATCGGGTGCTCATTGCCTTCACTCAGAATCGTGGCCACGACCAGCGTGCCAGAGTCCGACGAGGTGACGAAATAGGTCGTCACCAAGATCGTTCCAAGCACACCCGCGATCACGCCGATCAAGCCGACATTCATGGCCTCAAAGGTTGCGAAAAGCGCCATGGACACATTTGCGCTGACCGCATCGGATACGCCGCCCGGCCCAAATAGTTCGGTCCACAACGCCGTGCCGCCATAGGCCACGATCCAGACGAAAGACACAAGCGAGGACACCCCAACAACACCGAAAATGAATTCCCTCACGGTTCTGCCCCGAGATACACGCGCGACAAACACCCCAACAAACGGCGCCCAGGATATCCACCAGCCCCAGTAGAAGGTTGTCCACCAGCCCTGCCACATGTCGCTCCAACGGGCCGCTTCGGCGGGCACGCTTTCGACATAAACGTTGAACGAAAACAGGCTCTTTGCGTAAGACAACGTGGCATCACCCAAGCTAAGCATAAGATACCGCGTCGGCCCCCAGGCAAAAAAGAAGATCAATAGGACAATGGTCAGCCACATGTTGACCTGAGACAGCCACTTGATGCCCCGGTCCAAACCAGAAAGAACCGAACACAATGCAACGGCGGTGATGACAGCGATTAAGACAAGCTGGACTGCATCCGAAATCGGGACGTCCCAGATATGGTTCAGACCCGCGTTGATCTGCGTAACTCCTAAGCCAAGCGAAGTAGCGATGCCGAAAATAGTCGCGAATACTGCAATCACATCGATCACGACGCCGAGCGCCCCTTCGACCCGATCCCCAAACAGCGGGTAGAGGGTGTAACGAATTCCTAGCGGTTTTTTCAGGCGATAGCTGACAAGACAAAGAGCCAGTGCGACTATGCAATAGATTGCCCAAGCGTTTAGGCCCCAGTGGAAGAAGGTTACCTGAAGCGCCATATCCGCCGCTGCTTGATTGCCTGTGCCTTCAGCAAACGGCGTGCCCCCGGCATAATGGAACATCGGCTCGGCGATCGACCAGAAGATAATGCCAATCCCCTGCCCAGCAGCATAGAGCATGGCGAACCAGGTGAAGTAGCTGTATTTCGGTCGCTCATCCGCATCACCAAGCCGGAGAGAGCCATATTTGCTGACGGCAATGGCGATCAAAAAGACGAGAAAAACACCCGATAGGACAACGTACCACCAGTTGAAGTAGAAGGTAACGAATGTCCGGGCTGAATCAATCCAATCTGCCGAACTGGTCGGAAACGCGAGCACAAGAAAGACAAAAAGCAGTATGATGCCCGCCGAAATTAAGGACGAGTACGGGTTTACGCCTCTGAAGACTCCAGATCGAATAACCATGATAACCGCCCCCAATGTTCGAATTGATTGCGCGGATCGTAATCTCACGCGCGCGCAAATGTTAGACCAAAATCACTTGTTCTCGCCAGGCAGCACGTGGCAGCTTCCGGATTCCCAATGCACGACCACTTTCGAGCCGGGATTCAGATTGAGCACCGACAATTCGTCGTGGCTTTTCTGTACTTTAAGCTCTTGGCCGCCAGCGGTCTCGAGAAAGACCATTGCCGTGCCGCCAATGAATTCCTCACCCGCAACGCTGGCTTCTATCCCGGGTTGACCACTGTCTGGCAAGCTCAGTTGCATGTTCTCCGCGCTGACGATGAAAGTGACCTTTTGACCCTGCCTGGCATCCGGCCGCTCGCTCTTTGGCAAGATGGTCTCTCCACCCTCATAGGCGACCTGCCAGCCATCTGCACCGGCCGGGCCCTGAACCACACCATCAAAGATGTTGGCGGAGCCCAGAAACTCCGCGACAAAGCGATTGTATGGCTCGCGATAAATTTCTTCAGGCGTTCCGATCTGTTCGATCTGACCCCGACTCATGATGACCACACGATCGGCCATGGAAAACGCTTCTGACATGGAGTGTGTCACATAAACAAATGTAATCCCCAGATCCTTTTGCAGATTTGACAAGACAGCCTGCATGCGCACTTTGAGGTGTGCATCAAGCGCCGAGAGAGGTTCATCCAGCAGCAGGATCTTCGGCTCGGTCACCAAGGCACGGGCCAAGGCCACACGTTGCTTTTGACCGCCAGACAGCTGATTGATGTTGCGGTTCGCAAACTCTGTGATCTGCATCTTCTCGAGCCACTTTTCCGCGCGCTGCCGACGTTCCTCTTTGCCGACACCCCGCATCTTGAGCGCAAACTCGACGTTTTCCTGAACAGTCAGAAACGGGAACAAGGCCAAAGATTGCCAAACCATCGGTGTATCGCGATCCCACGTGGCTTTGCCGTTCACCTTCTCGCCATCAAGATAGATTGCGCCTTCAGTGGGATCTTCCAAGCCTGCAAGCATACGCAGCGTCGTGGTTTTGCCACAACCAGATGATCCCATGATGGCCAGGAACTCTCCGCGACCAATCTCGAAATCAGCTTTTTCGACTGCAGTGAAGTTTCCGAACCGCTTTACGACGTTGTCGAACTTCACGATCGCTTCTGATTGCTGTTCCATTTGTGCGTTCGCTTTCATTATTTTTCCTCCTCTGGGCTGCGCAGCAGAAGCTGGGCCAGAATGATCAGTGTCATTGAGCTCAGGAAGGCGAGTGAGCCGATGGCGTTGATACGCGGGCTGACCTGACCTTGCAGGAAGCCGAGAATCTTCACAGGCAATGTTTCGTTGAGGCCTGACACGAACCACGCGACCGCAAATTCATCAAACGAGACTGCCATGGTGATGAAGAGCGCGGCAAAGATCGCAGGCTTGGTGAACGGGATGATCACATAGCGAAGAGTCTGCCATTGATTGCCGCCCATGTTCCACGATGCCGCCTCAAGGTCAGGGTCCATCTGCGACAGGCGCAAGCGGATGATGGCCATTGCAAACGGGCTGCACATCACACCGTGCGCGATGATGACGGAAATGGTCGTACCGGACAGGTTAACACGGCTCAGGAAGGCCAGCATGGCCAACCCCATGATCACGACCGGAATGGTCGGTGGCAAAAGTGCCAGAGCTACGTAGACGGATTTACCGGTGAAATTGTACCGGAAATCCGTATACGCCCCGCCGAAGCCCAGGATGGTTGCAATGACAGCGACGGTCAGCCCCACGACCAGCGTATTGCCGAAGCCCTGCCAAACCAGCGGGTCTTCCCAGATCACACGGTACCATTCGGTCGAGAACTCGCCCAGAGGCAGCGACGGGAAGCGGTCGGAGTTGAGCGAGAACACAAAGCTTCCGGCGATCGGGGCAAATATGAACAGCAGGCAAAGCACGATGTGCAGTTTTAGCAGCGCGTTGATTATGCGGTTTTCGTTACCCATCTTATTTGCCCCGCTCTTTATACGCATAGGTGACTGCCGCGAATGCTGCCGTGAGCAGCGTGATAATCATCATGATCGCAACCACCGCCGCGCGGGGCCATTGCTGACCGGACTTGGTGAAATCGGTGATCATGATCGACAGTGTCGGAGGGTTGCCGCCCCCAAGATACAGCGGGCTGACGAAGTCTCCAAAACTGAGGATAAAAGCAAACAGCGCAGCGATCACAAGACCCACTTTGGCTGATGGAACAATCACTGCAAAAACCGTCCGCAATCTGCCACAGCGCAGGTTATGCGCAGCCTCGATCAGGTCGCGATTGACGAAGTTTAGGCTGAATGTCTGCAACAGAACAACCAAGGGCAAAGTCAGCGTCACCATGCCCACGATGATCCCAAATGCGTTGTTCAACATCGGGAATGGCCCAAGACCAATATACGCGAATGCCGCGTTTATGATGCCCGCATCAGACAGGAAGACCTGGAGCGAATAGACCCGGACAAGATAGCTGGTGAAGAACGGAATGATGAGAATAAAGATCATCCACCGCTTGGCTTTCTCACTCATCTTGAATGAAATCGCATAGGACGCCGGAAAAGCGATAATACTGGTGACCACGGCTGCTGTCGTAGCAAGGACCATGGTCCGGAAATAGGCGTCCCAAAACACACCACGTGACAGGACACGCTCCCAATTTCCAAAGTTGAGGTCGGGCGTCATCTGAAAGTTGCGCACTGTCCAGAAACTGATCGCGACCAGAAACAGGAGCGGAAAAAGAAAGAACAATAACTGCCAGAGCAGCAGCGGCATCGACAAGATCAATGAAAAAAGTGTTGGTCGCTTGGTCATATCAGATCCCATAGCTGAGCAATCGGGCGTCTTGTTGGGGCGCAAAGAACCATGCGCCCCAACTCAAAAGCGCCTTACGCGCCTTTGTAGTCGGACCAAAAATCATTCCAGTCTTCGAGGCTCTGCTGAACCGGAAGCTGACGATACTGGATCAGCCCTTCACGGATCATGTCCATCGCATTGCGCTGTCCCAGAACCATGTTTTGGCGCTGTGCCTCGGCGGGATTGGTCTCATTGAGCACGCGCCATCCTGCCTGCGAGGGCACGATAGCCGGATAGGCTGCCATGTCAGCAGATTTCGCCTGGCCTTCCGGGGAGGTGATGTACTGGATCCACTTCTTGGCCATTTCCTGATTTTGTGAGCCTTTGCCGATCGAGAAGCTCTCGGTCCACTGCAAGCCACCTTCCTTTGGAATGACGCTGCGTACCGGACTGCCGTTCTTTTCCAGGGTACCGGTGATCCAGTCACCAATCCCTGCAAAGGCCAGCATTTGCCCGTTGTCGAGCGACGAGAAGGTGCCGCCATAATCGAAGAAGCCGCCAGCTTGACGGCGCAGGCCCATGGTATGCTCCTGCACTATTTCCCAAGCCGCTTCGTCGATGTCGTAAGGCGATGAATTGCCGACATGGAGGCTCATCTGACCCAGATTGGGCAGGTGCCAGTCAAAATGGCCGAGCTTTCCAGTCAACCGCTCGTCTGCAAAAAGATCGTAGCTGGAGGCCTCTTCTTCGGTGAAGGCATCCGTATTGTAGGCTACGCCGAGAAAGCCAAATCGCGTAATAACGGAATAGAGCTTGTCGTCCTGCCAATGGCCAGGGAACTTCTGGAATTCGGGGAAGAAGTCGTCAAAGGCGTAGTCAGCCGGATCCAGCTCTTCGATATAGCCAGCAGCGTTAAGCTGCTGCACATATTCGCCATCCGACAGGATCACATCAAAAGTACCACGCGGGGATTGCGCAATCAGGCCCAGCATGTTGTCACCGCCGGTGTAGTATTTAGGCACGAACTTGACGTTGTTGGCCTCTTCGAATTCACCAACGATATCGGGCTCTGCGTGACCATACCAAGCAAGCATCGACAATTCGGTCGTTTGCGCCGCGGCACGGATGGACAGGAAAGGCGTAGCCAAGGCTGCGGCACCTGTCATCTTCAGCAGACTGCGGCGACTTGGTCGGATCAATTTAGTGGACATCGGGTTACTCCTTGTTGGGATCATTTTCTTCTTTTGATGGGAGGATCAGCTTGCACTCGCCAGTGCGGCGGCTTTGCCGAACTCGTTTGTGAGCGCCGCAATAATACCCTTGGTGCACACATCCAGAAGGATATCGCCCTTTTCGGCGGTAGCTTCTTTTGGTGAGGACAGCGTCCCACTTGCTGGTGTCCATTCCGGCTTAGCCGGGTAGACGTCGTAGGGCGGAAATGTTGCCGGGGCGTGCTCTACAGCGCTTTGAAGTGACACGAGATCGGGGTGCAAACGCAGCATCAGGGACGTTTCCAGAACCCCTCCATGCTCGATGTCCCATCCGAGAAAGCCGTTCGGATACAGCTTCTCGATCGACGCCTGATCCACAAAGTCCCAATATGACAGGACTACGACCTTGACGTCATGAATGTCGCCCCAACCCAGCTCGCGCAAGGCAAGGTCAATCGCTTCCGTAATGAACCAGGAATTCTCAAAGTGGCCATTGACGATGCACAGATTGCGCACGCCGTGACGCACGAATTCCTTGACCACGTCCTTGAGCGCGTTCACCAAAGTCGCGCCATCAAGGCTGGTCGTGCCGGGAAAGAAGTTTCCGCCACCGGATTTCTGGTGCGATTTGTATCCGTAGGTGAACGGCGGCGCGACAAGGGCGCCGACCTGCTCGGCCACGCGGCGGGCGAATTCGGTCGGCAAAAGCACATCGACATGCATCGGCATATGATGGCCGTGCTGCTCCATTGATCCGAGCGGGATCAGGATGGGCACATCGCCGTTCTGGACTCGATTCTGGTAGTCGGGCCAAGCCATTTCGGCGGCGAAAACTGTAGAATGTGACATTGCACCCCCTGCATCTGAAGATCGTCAAACCTTAGGGCAGCTTGCTTTGCCACAGAAATTCATAGTAACAATGCTTGGATAAGGATTGTTAATGATGCGCAAATTCACCAACCTGCAAACTGACCTTCTTCGGACCTTCGTGACTGTGGTCGACCTACGCAACTATACGGAAACCGGGAATATTCTCGGGCGGACGCAGCCGGCGATATCGTTGCAGATTAAGCGCCTTGAAGAGATTGTCGGTGCCAAATTACTAAAGCATGAAGGCAAGCAGGTAGAGTTGACGCCGGACGGGCAGACTCTCCTGGGCTATGCACGGGAGATGCTGCGCCTCAATGACCGGGCGGTAGCCAATTTGCAGCAGGCAGCCTTTCTTGGAACGCTCAGGATTGGCCTGCCGGTCGACTATTCAGTTGAGTATTTCCAAAGCGTTATTGCCAAGTTCTCGCACGAGAACCCTGCTGTTTTGTTGGACATTCGCTGTTACCGAAGCCGTGAGCTTCTTGCAGCCCTCCATGTTGATGATCTGGATATGACCATTGCCATCACAGATGAAATGCCCGCGCCCCACGTCTCCATCTACTGGTCGGAACGTCCGGTCTGGGTTTGCGCCCGCGATCACAAGATAGATCCGGACCAGCCACTCAAGGTGATCGCGCATCCCGACGGCTGTTTCTATCGCAAGCGTATGATCGACGCGCTGAATACCGAAGGGCGCGATTGGCGCGTATCCTTTGAAAGCCTCGGCGTCTCAGCTCTCCAAAAGGCAGTTTTGGATGGCATGGGCGTCACCGCGTTAACAAAGAAGACGTTGCTGCCCGGTATGCGGGTCCTCTCCGCCAGCGATGGCTTCCCGAAGTTGTCAAAGATCCACATTGGGCTGTTCTACAAGCACATAAAGATGTCCGATGCCGCGCTGAAACTGATCGAGCAGATCACGGAAGATGTGTCATCCTTCCGCTTGCCGACGCGTGCTCGCGCCGGATAATGGGCACGCCCACCAGGGTAAATTTGTAATTCTTATGGTAAGATGATTGCAATTAATTTTTCGTCGCATCGCCACACTGCTACGCAGACAAGGTCACTGTTAGCAGAGAGGAATATCGACAATGGACGACATGCTCCACGTCATGGAATGGCACAACGGCGAGAAGGAGTTCTCGCCCTTTTCAGATAACGAAATGGCCCGTCGCCAGAACGAATTGCGCGACTGGATGGGCAAGAACGATGTCGATGCATCACTCTTCACCTCTTATCACTGCATCAACTATTATAGCGGATGGCTGTACTGCTATTTCGGTCGTAAATACGGCATGGTCATCGACCAGAAGAACGCCACTACGATCTCTGCCGGCATCGACGGCGGCCAACCCTTCCGTCGCAGCTTCGGCAACAACATCACGTATACTGACTGGCGTCGTGACAACTTCTACCGCGCGATCCAGCAACTGACACCGGGTGCCAAGCGCATCGGTATCGAATTCGACCACGTGTCGCTGGAATACCGCCAACTGCTTCAGGATGCCCTGCCGGGCGTCGAGTTCGTTGACGTCGGTCAGCCCGCGATGTGGATGCGGACGATCAAGTCGGCCGAAGAAATCAAGCTGATCAAAGAAGGCGCCCGCGTCGCCGACGTTGGCGGTGCTGCTGTGGCCGCTGCAGTCAAAGCCGGTGTTCCCGAACACGAAGTCGCCATTGCCAGTACCAATGCGATGATCCGCGAGATTGCCAACTCTTTCCCCTTCGTCGAATTGATGGACACCTGGACCTGGTTCCAGTCCGGCATTAACACCGACGGCGCGCACAACCCGGTAACGAACAAGAAAGTGCAGTCGGGTGAAATCCTCAGCCTCAACACTTTCCCGATGATCTTTGGCTACTACACGGCGCTGGAACGCACACTGTTCTGCGACCACGTTGATGATGCAAGCCTCGATATCTGGGAGAAGAACGTCAAGGTCCACGAGCGTGGACTCGAGTTGATCAAGCCGGGCGCGCGCTGCATGGATATCGCGATCGAGCTCAACGAGATGTATCGCGAATGGGACCTGCTGAAGTATCGTTCGTTCGGATACGGCCACAGCTTTGGCGTTCTGAGCCATTACTATGGCCGCGAGGCTGGCGTAGAACTTCGCGAAGACATTGAAACGGAGCTCAAGCCAGGAATGGTCGTGTCCATGGAGCCCATGGTCATGATCCCGGAAGGTCAGCCTGGCGCTGGCGGCTACCGTGAGCATGACATCCTAGTGATCGGCGAGGACAACACAGTCGAGAACATCACCGGATTCCCATTCGGCCCCGAGCACAATGTCATCAAGAACTAAGATCAGTGCTATCTCGGTAGCAAACAATATTGCTATGATCAGCGCCCTGTTGGCGCTGGTCATAGCGGTAACCCTCCTATCGCGTGAAACCCAAAAGCATGGCTACACAGTGATTGCGCGCGGCGGGGGCCTACCGATCTTCATCCAAACGAACAGCGCCTACTAATCCATGCTGGACATAATGGTTGGCGTTACCGTTTCGTCGTCTGGCGGCATTGGCCGCCAGACAACTTCAATCATTTTGAAACCCTGATGTAAAAATGCGAAACCGAGCCCTACAAGAGTTTCTAGATGCGGCAAGAATTGCCTATTCTGCCCGTGCGCGAGATCCGAACTCTGTCAGCTTGGTTGAACAAGTCTTTGCCACCCTTGAGTCTCCCGCACCACAATCACAGTCCGACAGCGGTCGACTTCCGGTCTGCAAGTATCTCACGGATATTGCGAACCCGTCCGTCTCCGACGAACCTGATCTTCGACAGGTGATGACGACATTCTTTAGCATCGAACCGACGCTCCGGTGGCGGCGCCGTCAAGGGGATTGCAGCGGTGCAAGCGAAGGTTTTGCCGAAAACCATGCAAACACGATGATTGTCGGTCCCGGTGGCCTCGAACCGCGAGAGGACGTTTGGCTGGGAGTGTCGCTTCTCGGGCCAAACGTGCAGTATCCCAATCACAGGCACCCACCCCAAGAAACCTATCTTGTCATGAACACGGGCGACTTTCGTCAAGGTCGGAACGAATGGGTTCATGTGGCGAAGGGCGAAACCTTCTACAATCCGCATAATATCCCGCACGCGATGCGGTCCAATGATCTTCCACTCCTCGTTTTCTGGGTCCTGAAGGAATAGCCGGAGCGCAAAAGATGCTGTGCATGCTTCTGTGATGAAAAAGAGGCGCCACTCGCTCACCCTATGCGGATTAAATTGCTTGAGGAATATTGGGCAGGCTGGAACTTAACAGCTTCAGACCTGAGCCAAAGCGGTCATTGCAAGGCGCTTGGTACATAAGCGCGCTTATACGTATTTGAGCCATCATAGCGGCGGAAACTAAGCTGCAATCCGCCACATCCTGAACCGTCCCTGCCCTGTCACCTCACGGACCAAGCCGTTCTGTTCCATCCACCCGAGGTTCCGTTGCACGGCCGCGCGGCTAGCTCCGATCTGAGACTCAGCCATTGAAGCAGATACCAGGGGCCATTCTGCAAAGAGAGCTCGCAAAGCAGGAGGCGTTTTGCCGGATAGTTGTGCCATTTCATCCTCCGCCTGAACTGTCCAAGACTCCGCCAGATCAAGATTCCTGGTCGTGTCGCGAATGCTGTGGAAATTCCCTGGCGGCGCGCTCCGGGCATGTGAAGGGTCGGTGTTTTAGGCTGCGAGGTCAAGGGGCATGGGTTCGAGGGGCTGAGAGAGGGTTTCCCAGCC
>NZ_JBDOQR010000053.1:0-33890 GCF_039839315.1 Phaeobacter sp. CAU 1743
ACACTGGAAACCGTCGCCGCGATTTGCGACACTGCTCCCATGGACCCGGCGGAAATCGCCGCCCTGTAATTGCGGCCGAGCTAAGGCCGAAGAACAAAGTTACACCAGTTCCCGGGACACAATCCTTTTTGCCACATCCTCACCTTTGGTCAGGATCGGCAGTTTTCGTCTCACTTTTGCATTTTCGCATAGGCGGGAGCATGTAGCGGGCGGTGTGCTTGGTGAGCTTCACGACGTGAAGGCGACCTGCTTGCCCGTAATTGCGCACCGTCTGCGGTGTCACGCCCAGGTGATCCGCCAGCTCATCGGCACGCAGGAGAGGAGTCTCGAGGTCGATCTCGTGGTGGAGATCATCGGGAAGGTTTTCGATTTTTCGCAGAATTTCGCCCACGTGGTAGCGTGGGGATGTGTGAAAATCGGAAGTTGGGATCTCCGCATCGGCCAAGGCAATGCGGGCCGTGGCCCGGTCAACCCGCCAACGGCGGGCAATTTGAGAAATAGTCGTGTAGGTCATAGCCAGTCGTCCGCACAATTAATAAAGTGCGAACTCCGAGTTTTGTCTGACAAAAGACTGTATAGGCCGAGTTTGACAGGTCATCCAACAGAGTTCGCAAGACCACATCAGGCCGTGGTTAGCCCAAGACGTGCCTGCGAAAAGCAAGCAGCCTCAATCAAAAATCATGTTAGATGACCTTTAAGGCGATCCGCTCTATCGTCGGGGCCCGAGGCTCACTGAAGAACCTTGTCGCTACTGAATATATTTCAACTATGATGTACTGTCCAGATGCCAAGATCCTGAAATTTTGCCTGGCCTAGGCGGGACGGAGTGTACTGGACGCCGTAGAATTTCTGCTAGGAATTCCGACGCCTCTAAAGAGCTCAAATATTGACCCATCGTTCATCTCCACGCTGCCCTGCAAACAGAAAATCTGCGGCAGAAGCCGGAGACCTGAACTGGATCGCCTCGCCGACCACCAAGTCGGCAGGTCGTGTGAGGCAGCCGGGCTGCGCGCTATTTTTCCCGAATGAGTAAGATTCTCCGAATATTTTGCATGCATAAGGGTCCAGCCTGATCGCTTTCAGGTTTGGACGGCATTGTCAGGTTGTTGAGCCCGACCGACCCTTTTAGCGCGATGGCATGTTGAATCTTTCTGATCTTTCCCGCCTCAAGGGTTTCCGTTTCCCGCGCTCAGTCATCGGCTACGCGGTTTGGGCATACCATCGTTTTACCCTCAGCCTGCGTGACGTTGAGGATCTTCTGGCGGCGCGGGGCATCACGGTTTCCTACGAAACGATCCGGGACTGGGTCGCGCGCTTCGGTGTTCAGTTCGCGGCCAAGGTCCGGCGGGATCGACCCTGCTCTTCCGACAAATGGCACATCGACGAAGTCGTCGTGCCGATCAAGGGTCGCAAACATTGGATTTGGCGCGCCGTCGATGCCAGCGGGGATGTACTTGATATCCTGGTTCAGCCCCGCCGCAACAAGGCGGCTGGGCTGCGAAGGCGGACTTGGCACCGGGGATCGAGCATCGCCAACACAAAGGATTGAACAATCGCGCCGAGGCTTCGCACCGGCACACGAGGCGGCGAGAGAAGATCATGGGCCTCCTCAAAATTGAGCTACCACGCCAGGGCACAAAATTCAGGATAGTCCCCGCCACCGTCTTTCAGCCCGTTCCTATCGCCATGCACGAACCGATGCGTTGTATCCGCCGTCCCCGTGCCATTGAATTGTTCCAGCAGCGTGTTTTGACTTGTTCTTGGTTGGGCGCGAGCGAGCTCTTCAAGGAGTCCCGGGCGAGCTCATTTCGGCTGGAACGGAGGCGGCGTAGGCCCATGGCATAAGGGCATCGATGTCTTTATCGAGATGCCCTTGCGCCAGCTTGTTAAACAGGTCGAGCAGATAGGCGTAAGGTTCGACGCCGTTCATTTTGCAGGAGCCAATCAGGCTGGCATATCGAGCCCAGCAACGGGCCCCGTCATCATGACCGGCAAACAGCGCGTTGCGGCGGTTCATAGCCTGGCTTCGGATGGCGTTCTCGACAAGGTTGGAATCCATGTCGACATGTCCATCATCCAAAAAGAGACGAAAGCCGTCCTGCCGCTTGAGCATGTAGGCGATTGCCTTGCCCAGATCGGATTTGCGTGAGACGCGGGCCGCTTGCGCCGTCAGCCAGGCGAAGAACTCATCGACCAGCGGGCGGGATCGCTCTTGCCGCACTGCATGGCGATGATCATGCGGCATACCCCGGATGCCGCCCTCGATCCGGTAAAGCGCAGCGATGCGCAGCAAGGCCTCATCGACAATCGGCGATCCGGCCTTGGGCTTGGCTTTGATCAGCGACCTTCGCCCATGAGACCAGCAATACGCCAGCTTCAGCGGCTTGCCATCCTGTCGCTTGGGTGTCGACAGGGCGGTGTAGCCCGCATAGGCATCGACCTGGATGGTTCCATTGAAGCCCTTGAGAATTTCTGCAGCGTATTCGCCTTTGCGGCCGGGGCGATAGTGGAACACAACACCAGGCGGTGCGGGCCCGTTCCACCCCCGGTCATCGCGCAGGATCGCCCAGAAATACCCGGTCTTGGTCTTGCCGCGGCCGGGGTCCAGCACCGGGGCGGTGGTTTCGTCGACATAAAGCCGTGTGCTGCCCTTCAGCAGCAGCTCCGCCATCCGGTCGACCACCGGCGCGATCAGCGCCCCGGTGCGCCCCATCCAGTCCGACAGGACGGACCGGTCGATCGGCACGCCATTGCGCGCCATGGCCACGGCCTGGCGGTTCAATGGCATGTGTTCGCAATATTTGGCGAGGGCGATCTGGGCCAGCAGGGCCTCGGTCGGCCAGCTGTTTTCCAGAAGATGCGCGGGGGCTTTGGCTTGCACCACCCCCGCCCGCCCCTTGGGGCAGGCGTATTTGGGCCGAACCGTGACGATGACCTGATAGCGGGCCGGAATGTAATCCAGCCGGTTGCTGCGATCCTCCCCGATCTTGACCATATCGCCACAGCCGCACGGGCAGGCAATGCTATCGGGCTCGATCACCCGTTCGACCCTTGGCAGATTGGCCGGCAGGCTGCGTGGCTTGCGCGGTTTGCGGGCTTTCTTGTCCTTCTCCGGGTTTTGCTGTTTGAGTTTATCTTCGATGGAGGCGATGTCTGCCTGCGTTTCCGCGATGGCGGTTTCCAGATCTTCCAGCGCCAGTTCGAGCTGATCGGAGTTCAGCTTTTCGGATTTTGGCCCAAACCTGGTGCGACGGTGATCGGCCACCTGGCTTTCCAGCTTCTCGACCATTGCCTTCAACTCGGCGATGAAGGTGTCTTTCTCAGCGCCGATAACCTGTTCGTGTTGCCGCGCGGCCCGCTCGACCGAGGCCTCGAACTGCGCCTTTTCAAGCGCGGCCTGCTGCGCCTCAAAGGCCTTCACGACCTCGGGCGGCAGACCGGGAAACTGGCGTAGATCAAACGGCTGCGACATGGGCTTTTCTACCCCGACGGGACAGAAAAGCCCAATAAAACATGGCTCAAAGCATGCCCTGAGTCACCCTGCCGCAGCGGGCGCAACAACCGGCTTTGCCACCATCCGCCGCCAATCGAGACCTTCGAACAGGGCCTCATACTGAGCCCGGGTCAGATGCATGATCCCGTCCTGGATTTTCGGCCAGACGAAATTGGAAACTTCCAGGCGTTTGTAGATCAGAACCAGGCCAGTTCCGTCCCAGACCAGGATCTTCAATTTGTCCCCACGCTTGGACCGGAACACCAAGGTCAGACCGGAATGCGGGTCAAGCCCCAACTCATTCTGCACCGTAGCTGCCAGCCCATCGTGGCCGCGCCGAAAATCCACCGGCTTGGTCGCGATCACGATCGGCAACCGCTGCCCCGCAATAATCACGACGTCCCTCGCACGGCCCGGATCAATGCCGCGGCCCGTGCCACATCTGCAGCGGCGGGAATACGGACCACGACATCCGACCCGATCTCTACCGTCAGCGCGTCACATGCTGGGTCCTGTACCGCTTCTGACGGAGCTGCCTCGACCTGCGATGTCAGAGCGATCTGCAGCGGCACGAAGGCCGGTTCCGGATCATTGACGGCCGTTTCGGCCTGGGAAACTGACGCCATCAAATCCTCAGGCAGAACCAGCTTGCCCTGACGCGCCAGACGGCGCCAATCCGAAAGCTGGTGCGGAATGATGTCATGCCGTCTGGCCACATCGACAACCCGCGCCCCCGGCTGAAAACTCTCGGCCACAATCCGCGCCTTCTCATCATCCGGCCAACGCCGGTTCCCCCGACGCGGCTCGGCAACCTCGCACGGCCCTACAAATCCACTGACGTCTGCCATGTTTACCTCCATCTCCATGGAGTACAGGTCGCCAAATTCGGCGCGGAACGGAATCTATGAAATCAATGGGAACGGGACGGCGCTTACGATGCGTTTTATCTTTGGACCGAATATTCAAACGAGCTGGTCGCCTGAAATCAGTACGAGGCTCCTTTCCCGCGGTTTGTCAAAAATAACCTGACAATGCCAAGCCGCCTGATTTCTTTGCCGCAAAATGAAAGCATTGGCTGATGTCACCGTTTGTGCGACTATACGCGTGAGCGCTCCGAGTTGTCATTTGACCACTGTTCTTCAGAACTCATAGAAGCCCGCCACGGACTCTCACAACTTTCGCGGACAGCGCTTGACCCTTTTCTGCGGCCACCTCAATCGTCTCTTCGGCCAATCGAGCCGCTAAGTAGGCAGCGTTGAAACTGTCCCCCGCGCCGGTCGTGTCCAGGGGCGATACAGGCACAGGTCTAGGTAGATCAATATCGCCCCCGTCGGCAGTTGCGGCGAGTATTCGGCCCGTCCCGTATGTTGCAACCACTTAGAATTGTCACCGGCTTTGCAAAGTAGAAATGTCACTACTGGGCGCTGCGGGAGCAAGGCTTTTCAGCCCGTAGACGTCATATATCGGAGGGCTGAAAAGCCTTGCGGATTGCGGGTCTGAGGTGTCGAGGATAGCGTGGTGACATGCTTCCGACGCTCAAACTTCACTCAGATGCTGATGTCCTGAAACACTCGCCGCTGGTGCGTGGGATGACGCTTGCGTTGCGTTATGCCAACGAAAACGGCGGGATCGGGCTGACGCAATCAGGCGCCTTCAACCGCAAGTTTGTGCATTGGGCTGCGGAACACTTCGAATGGCCAGATTACACCGCCACCGAGTTATTCGAAATGAACAAGGTGCTGGATGAATACAAAATGCCACCTTTGTTCCCGGTGCATGGGTTGCTGCGTCATCTGAAGCTTCTTCGTCGTTACAAGGGTAAGCTGGTTGCGACTAAGAAAGGACGGGAGATAGCGGAAGCATCTGACGTCTTTTTTGATCTGACCGCTCCGGTTTATCTTTATCGGTTCATCCATGATGAACGGATCGAAGCCCGGGGTGGTCCCTTTGGCAACTGGGACATCTTTCTGAACGTGATCAACGTCGAGGCGCGGGCAGGGTGTACCTTAGCACATCTTCTCAAAACGCTTTACGGGTGGGAAGAAAAGGACCGCTACGATCCGGAGCACAGCGACATGCGGTTTGCGCTGAAATTCTGCGTCTTGCAGCCACTGTGTTGGCTCGGCCTGCTTTGGGAAGATCGGGAGGGGCTGAGGATTTGGGACGACGGCACATTTTACAAGACGCCACTCTGGCACGCAGCCCTTAAACTCGAAACCGATGGTCAGGCCGCTTTACGCCTTGTCTGATGCCACAGCTGCCGCATCCTGCTCGGCGTGTTTGCGCTCGTAATAGGCGTCCAGCTTCGAAGGTCTTCCTGGCGATCTGCGGCCTGTTGGCTCATAGCGTGTGCGCTGCTTGCCCGCGCGCCGTTTTTTGGGTGGCGCCTTGTCCTGTTCATGCTTGATGAACTCGAGCACCGCGCTCAAATGCTTGTTCTCGGTGATCGCGGCATGGGTCACGCGCTGATCCTTGTCGAAGACGGAGTAGGGGAGCGAGACGCCCTTCCAACGGAACTCCAGCTGGCCATCGGGGAACTCGTAACAATCCACATATTTGCCCGGCAGCCCGCGCGTGACGTCGTTCTCTTCGAGGATGATCCTTCGCCGATCATAGGAAAACGCCAGTTGCTGGCTGACATAGCGTTCGTCGCGCAAACATAGAATGCCACGCAGCCGATCCGGTTCGACGTTTAGGGCTCGGTGCAGGTTATCTGGTCGACGTGGCACCTTGGCGAACTTCGCATTGTAGCGCTCGATAAAGCCGGGCAGGAAGGCGTTGCCTGCCTCCATGTCCGAGATACCAGCAAGCCGCAGTTCCTTCACCAACCGGTCCTGTAATGTGCGGTTGGCACGCTCGACGCGACCCTTGGCCTGCGAGCTGTTGGCGCAAAGGATCTCTATGTTGAGCTCATTCATCGCCCGGCCGAATTGGGTCATGCCATGGCCGGACTTCGCACCTTGCTGCGCGACCCGGAACACCGCGTGCTTGTCGGAATAGAAGGCTACCGGGCGACCATGATCGGCCAGGTAACCCTTCAGGGCTTCAAAGTAACTGAACGTGCTTTCCGACTTCACAAACCGCAGCTGCATCAGAGTACTGGTGGCATCGTCGATGAAGACGAGCAGAGTGCAGGACGGGGCACGATCCTCGAACCAACGGTGATCCGATCCGTCGATCTGAACGAGCTCGCCAAAGCATTCCCGACGCAACCGCGGCTGGTGGAATGTGCGCCGCTGTTTCCGCGACTGCCAGAGCCCATCCTCGACCATCCACTTGCGCAATGTCTCGCGCGACACTTTCAGCCCGTGAAGTTCTTCCAACTTCTCGGCTGCCAGTGTCGGACCAAAATCCGCAAACTGTTCGCGAACCAACGAAACGGCAAACTCACGCAAGCCGGGGTCGATCCGACGGTTCGATGGTCGACCCCGTGCCTTATGACGGATTGATGCAGCACCTTCGGTCTCGAGCCGCTTCAGCAGCCTGTGAACCTGTCGTCGGCTCAGCCCGAGCACATTGGCCGCGGCAACGGCCGACATCCGCCCCTGGGAAACCTGACTGAGGATCTCAATCCGATTCAGCTCGCGCTCGCTCATTACAACCCATCCCACGGTCACTCTCCAATCCTTCCTCAACGAAAGGGAAGTGTGACACTTCTAATTTGCAGATGTGGGACATTTTAACTTTGCGCGTACACCGTAACTGCACATAATGATAATTATGTAATATTTTGGCGGATACTGCACAGGCCGCATCTGCAATGGATACGGTTTGACCCTCATCATGCGGTCTCGCTAGGACACGATTTCGCCATCTGGAGATCATCGAAATGAGATATGCGCAGAAGTTGGTGACGTCTGATCAGGCGGCAGCTTGAAGTTGGCGGAGGCCGTCGCGGAACTCAACCCCTTGGATGATCTCGGGCAGGCGGTTCCGGCCGTCGAGTTTGCGCCATTTCTTCTGCGCCGACATCATCAACTTGAACGCCATAGCCAGCCCGGTTTTGCGGCTGAGGCATCCCTTGGTGCGTTTCGTGCGGTGCCGGACGGTGGCGAAGGTGCTTTCGATCGGATTTGACGTTCGGATGTGCTTCCAGACCTTATGATCGCATTCGACGTCAAATAGACCGGCGGCCTCTCCTTCGGCATTCTGCAACGAGGGTTGTGCCAGTTTTTTGGCGCAGAGCCTCAAGAATGGAGGAGAGACCAAGTGAAGGATAGCATATTTATTGGCCTAGACGTCCACAAAGCCACAATCTCAGTAGCTGTTGCTGATGGCGAGCGCGGTGGGGAGGTTCGGGACTGGGGCAAGCTGCCCAATCGGCCAGATCGTGTCCGCAAGCTTGCCGAGCAACTGGGCGCCAAAGGTCATCAGTTATATTTCTGTTATGAAGCGGGGCCTTGTGGTTATGGCCTTTACCGAGAGCTCGTTGAGCTTGGACATGATTGCATGGTTGTCGCCCCCTCGCTCATTCCTGTGAAAGCAGGCGACCGTGTGAAGACCGATCGTCGTGATGCACGGATGCTTGCCAAATTACATCGAGCCAACGAATTAACCGCCGTTTGGGTTCCGGACGTTGAGCATGAAGCGATGCGTGACCTTGTGCGCGCACGTGCGACGGCCGTGCGTGTCGCAAACCAGGCCCGCCAACATGGGGTAGTGTATGGATGCCCCCGGTTTTGCAAGGATTTCCTGAGCTGATTTCCAGCGATTTGATTGCGGTCGTGTATTCGGCCTCGTGTTGCGGCTTTTACGCGCCGCGGGCCATGATGGTCAGTTCGCTGATTGGGTCCAATTCGATTCCGCGGGCTGTAAGCGCCCTACCCCTATCTGGCTTTCCAATCAGGATCTGTTCAATCGACGTCCATCACTTCAGAGCATTCCTTGCCATCTGCCCACTTAATGCAAGCGGGACAGAAGCTTATGCGGCCACCTCCTGATTTGACTGGTAGCCTTGTTCTCTGGTGATCATTGCCCAAATCTGGCGGGCCATTCTATTGGCGAGTGCCACAGCGGCCACCATCTTTGGTTTGCGGTCCAGCTTGTCTTGTAGCCAAGGATGGCAGCGTTTGCCGCGCCGCGCGGCGGCGGCAATGCAGCTCATCGCGCCGATAATCAGCGCGCGGCGAATGTCCTTTTGACCCATTTTACTGGTCTGTCCAAGTCGGGTTTTGCCTCCCGTCGAATGCTGTTTGGGGACCAAACCAAGCCAAGCCGCGAAGTCCCGCCCTTTTTCAAAGCACTTCATGTCTGGCGCAAACGCTTCGATCACCATCGCGGCAATCGGCCCAATGCCGGGCATGGTTTGCAACCGTCGTGCCTTTGGACTGTCGGCGCAATGGCTCTTGATCCGCCCGGTGAGCGTATCGACCTCTTCCGAGAGCTGGTCGATGCGGTTGAAATGCAACTTGGCCATCGTCACGACCAGTTCCGGAAGATCAGGATGGACATCGACCAGCTTCCGGAGCCGCTCAACATTCTTCAACCCAACAGGTGCAATCAGCCCGAATTCCGCAAGATGGCCGCGCAAGGCGTTCACGGTTGCAGTGCGTTGCTCCAACAGCTGGTCCCGTGTGCGCATCATCATGGTCAGTGCCTGGGTTTCAGCGGATTTTGGCACGACAAAGGACATGTTGGGCCGCAGCGCAGCTTCGGTGATGGCCTCCGCATCTGCCGCATCATTCTTGTGGCGCTTTACGAATGGCTTGACATAGATCGGTGGAATGAGCCTCACTTCATGACCCAACGACATCAGTTCGCGTGCCCAATAATGGGCTGTCGCGCAGGCTTCCATGGCGAAAAGGCTGCGTGGATGTTCGGCGCAAAACTTGGCAAATTGTGGTCGGCTCAATTTCTTCCGAAACACAACCTGTCCATCCCGGCGCGCGCCGTGCAGCTGGAAAACGTTCTTTGCCAGATCAACGCCAATGATGATATCTTCTTCCATGGGTGCTCCCTTTCTCTTTGGTGGTGGTTGAATAACCACCATGGCACATCGCGATGCCGTTCGAGGAGGGGGCATCCACCGCATCAATTCCGGTAGGGGGCAGGATTGTATCATAAGGTCTGCCGCCCTCATGTTTCTTCATTTCAAGAGACGCCGTGATCACTTTTGGGAGACGGTGTGACGCAACCTCATCTCTGTTTGTCGCGCTGCAACGCATTTTAGGTCAGCCAGGACCTGGCATTTCAGGCTCATCTAAATGTGGGGAGCGCACGGGCTGCTGGACTTCGTTTTCAACTTCACCGACGGATCGGGGACGGGCTGGCTGCATGGCGGGCGAGGATGCACCTTTAGAGGCATTGAGAACATCGAGCCAGTCCTTGCTGGGCTGCGTGCTGCCCTCGACCCGTGAGGCCGGCGCAAGACGCGTCACCTGCGGCAGAAGCCCGGCGAGCTGCCTGTGCAGGACATCCCCCGCGGCGTCATTGTCGAAACCTGACAGCACCTGCCGACCCTCGGCCAGCTTGACGAGGGCCGTCTCCGTTCTCGGCCCGAACCCACCGCCGGTGCTGACATAGATCGTGTCCTCCCAGGATTCGAGTTCCGCAAGCGCGAGGGCGTCGAGGCCGCCTTCGAACACCACCATGCGCGTGGCGGTTTTCTGATTGCCGAGGACGGAGACCGTCTTCAGGCCACCCTTGGCGAAGCGCGCGGTGTTCTTCCGCCCATCCTTCTCCCACCGCTGTTCGAACCCTACGATATCGCCGGTCTCGGGGTTGCGATGGGCGAAGTAGATGCCGCCAAAGGCGCCACAGCGCACATCGGCTCGAAAGCGCTGGAGCGTCGATGTCGAGATGCCCCGATCCTCTGCATAGGTCCGCTGATCCTCGATATAGGGCGCGTCCTCCCATCTGCGCCGGGCCTCGGTGTGGTCCCGTGGGCTGTCGCCCCGGCGGTGCGCTGCCGTGGGCGCCGGTTTCGGGGTGTCGGCACCCATGATCTCGCGGAACGCCTTGCGCGCATCACCCAAGGTGGATCCGGCGTTGTCCGACAGCCAGAGGTCGATGACCGAGCCAGAGGCGCCGGTCTTGTTATTCGTCCAGACCCAGACCGCCTCTTTCCGCGTCGCTTTGATGGTCTCAGCACCCCGCACATAGGTGCGCCGATCCCGGCCCTGCGGGTCGTTGTGCCCGTCTTTGTGTTTGCGGGCGTAGGACCAGCCACCGCGTGCGGCAACCTCATCGACATGGACGGCACGCATCTTGTCCAACTCATGATGGTCGTTCTCTTTGATCACCTGAGCGATCCGCCGCTTCTTGCTGCTGTCGCCGCGATCGACGTCCGGTGCGGGTTGCGGGTTCGCGACGCTCCGGCGATCTGGCAGTTCTGCTGTGATCCGCTTTTCTTCCCCGCGCGCCACGGTCCGTAGGGCCGACCGGACGGGGTCACGCCCGGAACCGATGGCGTCGATCACGGCTCTGGCTTCAGCTGTCTTGATCTCGACTTCGGTCGCGGCTTCTGCCCGTTCTGCGTCATTTTCCTCGATCGCCTGATCTCGGTGGGCGATGGTCTCCTGGGCCGCCATCTGCGCCGCCCGGGCGTCGGTATCGATCCGGCGCTGCTGACGCTCCAGACGGTCAAGGATCGCATCACACTGGGCCTGAATATCCTTCGGGACGCCATGTACGGACAGACCGGCCCGCGCCGCCTCAAGCGATATCAGGCGCACGAAGTCAGATGACCCCTCAGGTCGCACGGAGGACCATCCCTTTGCCTTGGCGATCGCAATCATGGCCGCGCGCGTCTCCCGAGTGCTGCGCGATGTCGAGAGGCGGTCGCCATGATCGACCAGGGTCACGTTGTCCCTGAAGGTGATCTGAGGGTGGACATCCTGCAGATCGACAAAGCGGACCGCCTCAGACACGGCGGGATCGAGATGGAGATCACAGTAAATACGGCGCAAGAGGGTCAGCTTGAACGCCGAGGATGCGGTTGCTTTTCGATCTTCCTCCGAGAACACCCCGGATAGGCTTTCTATCTCCTTATGATCTCCTTTGCGATCATTGACGTATGCGCCGCCCGGATCTTCATAGGCCCCGAGCCGTGCCTCCATCCTGCCGATGGAGAACTTCGACCCAAAGGCCGAGGCTTTCGCGAATTCGGTGCTGCCCAGGATGCCGATCCGCGCGCCGGACCCGGCCCTGTAATATCGCAGCCCGAGCGCCCCGAGTTCGGCGTGAAGGCCCTGCCAGTCCCGCGCGGAGGCAACGACCTCTGCAAACCGGGCCTTCAGGGCGTTGGGGATGCTGTGTTCGAATGACTCGATCCCGATCGATTTCTCAAACTTTCGGGCGCCGGAGGTTTTTGGCCTCTGCCCGGCGTCCCGGGCAGCCTGCTTCTTGTCCCAGGCCTCCGGGTTGGGCTTCAACGCGACTGCGCCGTCGGCCGAGACATCGAAGTCAAACCGGCCCCGGTCATGCGACCAGCCTTGTGCCAGTTCGATCTCGCGGCAAGCCTTTTCGATCCGGAGATGATCATTCGACTTTGACCAGACCTTTCCGGTGATGGGGTGAACGGTGTTACAGACCAAGTGGACGTGTCGCCGTTTTGTGTCGTGATGCGTCCCGATGACGATCTGATGGTCCTCGAGCCTCAGGCTGCGGATCATGTGGTCCGCGGCCTCAATCATCTGGTCGTCCGTCGGCTGCTCCAGTTCATGCCAACTGAGGACCAGATGGTAATACGGTTTAATGCACCTGCTGTTCAGCTCGGACGTAAGGCGCATGTCCTCGGCCGCGTTCTGCCAGTCGCTTGAGGCGAGGTTGCGCAGCTCTACGCGGGCCGCCTTGCCGCAGACATAGGCCACGCCAGGCTTGAAGGCGTCCGGGCGGCCACCGGACCCCTTCTCCCCCTCTCTCTTGATCGCCTCGCCGATCATGCCAGCAGGGCCCGGATCTCTGCGGAGGCCTTCTCAACAGCGGCGATGGCATCATGAATCACGCGCATGTCATCGGCCGAAAAGACGGTGAGACGCCCTGCGTTCGCGGCATAGGCGAGTTGGTTCAAGTTGGAGCCTTGCTTTCCCAGCTCGCCTTTGATGCGCAGCAGGTCATGGCGCTCGCGGCGCTCAAGCTCGGCCTCACCGAAGACGAAAGCAGCATGATAATCACGGTGGTTCGTAAACCCGGCCCTGCGTGCCCGCGCGATGAACCGGTGCAGCTCTTCATCGTCCACCCGCTGCTGAAGGAGGTTGTTCCTTCTCCGGCGGTTTGATCTCTGTTTCCCGTCACCTGACCGTGCCATGTCCGCTCAGCCCCAATTCGCCCTTCTTCCTTTTTATGACCCCTCCGTGAAAAAACCTAACGCACCCCTTCCCCTAACGCCCATAGCTGATCCCGCCGACGCCATCTGGCGGAGAAGGAGATCAGCCCATCACCGCTGAACGAAACATCCGATTTGGCCGCCGTCGGTCAGGAACGGCGGCTCGGCGCAGAGGCCTCGAGCTTCGAGAAAGAGATACATCCCCCAAGCCGTGGTACCGGCGAGGCATGCGGCAACAAGGGCACCGACCACGGCCGCGACAATAAGCTGCCGCCGGGAGATGCGGTCGGCTGTCGTGATCGATTTTTGCGCCGCGTTTCGGGCGATCTTGTCGGAGGCCTGCTCAATGATCCGTGCGATCGCTTTCTGCGCCTCGGCGCTGGCGATCGGGCCGGCACGGTCCGGGATCGCTTGCAACTCGTCCAGAACGCGCTCGACGTATCGCAAGGTATCAATCCGGCCCGACCTGATTGCGCGGTCATAGTAATCGAGAACCATGATGACCGGCCAGAGTTCGTCCCGCGGGGAGAGACCAAGACCCGCCTTAACCCCCAACAACCGGGCCCGGTCTTGTTCGGTAGGTGCGCGACGGTAGATCTGGGTGAACAAGTCTTCCGGAAGCTCGGTCATTCGATAAGCCCAGCAATCTTCATCTGCTCGGACCAGGACCTGACAGCTGCCTTTACGCGCATCTTCTGAAGCGTGGAAAGCTTATCCGAGGTTTGTGCGGTGATCAGGTTCAGGGATCCGTTCTCCAGAATATCATTCACACGGGGGTCGAGCCGGATCATGTCGATAATGGCTGCCCCGCGCGCTTCGAGATCAGCTTTGACCTGGGTCGTGTCGAACAATCTGAAATCGCGGTCCTCGCGCCAGTTGCGTACGACGATCCAGCGCGTGGCATCTGGGAGGGCCGCCAGTTCCGCCTTGAGTGCGACGAGCGGCGACCGGGTCTGATCGATCACGAAGACAATAGTCAATTCGGCGTCGATCTCGGTCAGCAGCAATTCGAGGCTGAACCCATCTTCAGAAGCGCCGCCCTGATTCAGCTTCTTTGTGACGTCCGAGCCCCGCGCGGGCAAATCAATCAGGACATCCCCTGGGCTTTCCGCGATGACGTCAAAGAGGGCATTGCGGCCTGTGGGTGTCATGACGTTGATGCAGTGGACATCCAGTTTCCCGTCTTGAAACGCCGCGTGGAGGCCCGGGTTTTTGTTGTCGCCATCGACCAATGTGACCGGTAGGCCATTCTGGAGCATCACGGCGGCCATCCGCTTTGCGACTTCGGTTTTGCCGACGCCGCCTTTGTCCCCATGTATGAAAAAAATCCGCTTCACAGGTCGCCTCCTTGATCTCGAAAATCGGATGCGGGGGCCTCTTTTTGACCCTTTGTCATGCCCTTGTCCGGGACGGCCTGTATCCTGGTTTCCGCAGGACCGGTCCGGCGCGTCCATGACCGTGTCGGCGCGATCCCGGCCTGAGTTCTGGCGCGGCGCACGTAGGTTTTAAACGTGTTCACCTTGAACTGCTCGCCATCCGGGAGCGTCTTGTTGAGTTCGGCGCAGATCTCTTCCAGAGAGAACCCAGCCGTCATCTTCGCGTGTATATCCTTGATCAGGCCGGTGACGAAATCGGCCCTTGTCAGTTTCTTCTCCCGTTGCGCCGACATCGACTTGAGCGCTGCCTTCGCGTCTTTCAGGTGTTCCGGTTTGAGTGCCATGCTGTTATCCTCGCTCTACACGGCAAGTGTCTTCGATGACCGTGAAAATACGAAAATAAATCTTCGGAATCCTCTTCCGGAATGACCTGCTGCCTAGCAGGGTATGGCGACGGTAAACCGTCCCCCCCTGATCCAGCAGCGGCGGCGACACTGAGGTGTCTTCTTCTCGCAGGATGGGGAACTTGTCGGCGCCGGGGGCTTCTCCGCGGTGCGTTTGGGGCAGTAGGGGAAGAGAGAATAACACAAGGCGAAACAGGTCTTGCACCGATGGACCGGGAGATGGGCTTCGGCGGGCACCATTTTGGGGCAGACCCTAGATGACGCCCTAAGCGTGATCTCTGTGCCGTTTAACGATGTCAGTGACGGTATTTTTGGAAATGCCGAGATCGCGCGCAATCCATCGGTATGATTTGCCGTCTTGAACGGCCTGCAGCACCTTCGGGGCTAGCTTATCAGACTTGGGTCGCTGTCCCGGCTGTCGCCCAAGCTTTTTGCCGCGGGCCCGTGCAGCGGCCAGGCCGGATTTCACGCGCTCGCTGAGAAGGTCGCGCTCGAATTGGGCGATCCCGGCCAGCATTGTGGCCATCATCCGACCGTGAGGTGTATCGAGCTCGAAGGTCATGCCGTTCATAGCCACGACCGAGACTTTCCAGCCCGCAAGGCGATTGAGGGTATCGAGCAGGTCCTGAGTGGACCGCCCCCACCGGGAAAGCTCGCTGACCAGAATGGCGTCTATATGCCGGGCCTGCGCGAGATTGAGGATCTGATTGCGGGCGGCGCGATTGGCTGAGGCCCCGGAGGCCGTTTCCTTGAACATGCCGACCACGTCATAGCCGCCGCGTTCCGCAAATGCGGTCAGTTCCGCGACCTGCCGCTCACAGGACTGATCAGAAGTCGAAACTCTGGCGTAGATGGCCGCGCGGTTTTTCATATCCTATCGCTCTGCTGCTTGAGGATGTGTCCCAATTGAACCCCCTCGGAATTTGGCCTTGCAAGCCTTTGATATTGCTGGTGCGGATTTTGTCCTGAACAGACTAATGACTAACAAGGACAAGGCCACATGCCAAGACGCTCTATTCTGACCGCGCGCCAACGCGCGGCGCTGATCGACCTTCCGAAAGACGAAGCCGGCATCCTCCACCACTACACGCTGTCGGATCATGACATCGAAATCATTCGGACCCGTCGCCATGCACGCAATCGCCTCGGCTTTGCTCTTCAGCTTTGTGCGTTCCGGTATCCTGGCCGACTGTTGGTGTCGGGTGAGGTCATTCCGGAGGCCGTCAGTCGCTTCATCGCCGCACAGCTTGGCGAAGAGATGGATGAGCTTTCCCATTACGCTGAGACCGACGTAACGCGGCGAAGGCATCTGGTCGACTTGCGCCAAGCCTACGGCTTCAGGATGTTCTCCGGTCACCGCGCACGCGAGCTGAAGGCCTGGCTTGCGGGTGAGGCGGAGAACGCGACTACCAACCATGATTTTGCCCGCCGATTTGTCGATGAGTGCCGCCGGACCAGAACCATCCTGCCGGGCGTGTCCGTGATCGAGCGCCTCTGCGCGGATGCGCTGGTCGCGGCGGAACGTCGGATCGATAGCGCCATCGTAGCCCGGCTGGATGAGCCGATGAAAGCCCGCCTTGATGCCCTGCTTACGGATATGGTCGAGGGCAAGGTCAGCCGGTTCGTCTGGCTGCGCCAATTCGAGGTGGGTCAGAACTCGGCCGATGCCAGTCGCCTGCTCGACCGGCTGGAATTTCTGCATCAGATGAACCTGTCGCCTGACATCCTTTCGGGCATTCCACCCCATCGGGTGACCCGCCTGCAGCGTCAGGGGGAACGCTATTTTGCCGATGGCCTGCGCGACATCAGCAGTGATCGCCGCCTGGCCATCCTCGCGGTCTGCGCGGTCGCATGGCGTGCGGCGCTTGCGGACGCGGTCATCGAGACCCACGATCGGATCGTGGGCAAGACATGGCAGGGTGCCAAGAAGCTCTGCGATGCCAAGATCGCTGACGCAAAGACGGCGGTGCAGGACACCCTGCGCGCCTTCAAATCCCTTGGTGCCGCCTTGCTCGACGCCAGAAGCGATGGCGCGCCCTTGGATCAGGCGACGGAACTGGCCTGCGGGTGGGAACGGCTTGAAGGCTTGGTGGCCATCGCCGCCGAGTTGACGGACACGATGGCCGCTGACCCCTTGGCGCATGTTGGCCAAGGCTATCACCGGTTCCGGCGCTATGCCCCGCGCATGCTGCGCGCGTTGGATATCCAGGCGGCGGGTGTCGCAGCGCCCTTGCTGCAGGCCAGCACGCTGATCGCGGACGATCAGAGACCCGAGGAACGACCGGTTGGCTTCCTGCGACGCAGTTCGAAATGGCACCGCCATCTGAACGCTGAGGACGGTGACGGCCATCGGCTCTGGGAAGTGGCGGTGTTGTTCCACCTGCGGGATGCGTTCCGCTCCGGCGATATCTGGGTGCCTCATTCCCGACGCTACAGCGATCTGAAACAGGCTCTGGTTCCCGCCGAGGCGGTGAAGGATATGCCAAGATTGGCCGTGCCGCTTGATCCGGAAGCCTGGCTTGCCGACCGCAAGGCACGCATGACCGAAGGCCTGACGCGGCTGGCAAAGGCAGCGCGTGACGGGGCCATCCCCGGCGGCTCGATCGAGAACGGCATCCTGAAACTCGACCGCCTGAGTGCGGCGGTGCCGCAAGAGGCGGACGAGCTGGTGCTCGATCTCTACGACCGGCTGCCCGCCGTACGGATCACCGAGCTGATGCAGGAGGTCGATGCGGATATCGGCTTCACGGAAACCTTCATCAGTGCGCAAACCGGCGCGCGCTGCAAAGACCAGATCGGCATGCTGACGGTGTTGCTGGCCGAGGGCCTGAACCTCGGGCTCAGCAAGATGGCCGAGGCGACCAACACCCATGATTACTTCCAGCTTTCCCGTCTGTCGCGATGGCATGTGGAGAGCGACGCCATCAACCAGGCCCTCGCCATGGTGATCGAGGCGCAATCCCGCCTGCCCATGGCCAGGTTTTGGGGTGGTGGCATGACTGCCTCCAGCGATGGGCAATTCTTCCCCGCCGCCCGGCAGGGCGAAGCGATGAACCTCATCAACGCGAAATACGGCTCCGAGCCGGGCCTCAAGGCCTACACCCATGTCTCCGATCAGTTCGGCCCTTTCGCGACCCAGAACATTCCCGCCACCGTGAGCGAGGCACCCTATATCCTGGACGGGCTGTTGATGAACGAGGCGGGGCGGAAGATCACAGAGCAATATGCTGACACCGGCGGGTTCACCGATCACGTCTTTGCCGTAACCTCGCTGCTTGGGTTCCGATTCATCCCGCGGATCCGTGACCTGCCATCCAGACGGATCTACCTCTTCGACCCGGCGTCAGCGCCAAACGAATTGCGCAGCCTGATCGGTGGCAAGATCCGAGAGGGCCTTGTCGTCCAGAACTGGCCCGGTGTGCTGCGGTCTGCCGCCACGATGGTGACAGGCGTCATACCGCCCAGTCAGTTGCTCAAGAAGTTCGCCGCCTATCCGCGCCAGCACGAGTTAGCTCTGGCGCTCCGCGAAATCGGCCGCGTCGAGCGCACCCTCTTCATCATCGAGTGGCTCCTCGACGCCGACATGCAGCGGCGGGCCCAGATTGGCCTGAATAAGGGCGAGGCACATCACGCTCTGAAAAACGCCCTGCGCATCGGGCGGCAGGGCGAAATCCGGGATCGTACAGCCGAAGGGCAGCACTACCGCATGGCCGGTCTCAACCTGCTCGCCGCCATCATCATCTACTGGAACACCAAGCACCTCGGTCAGGCTGTAGCCGCGCGGCAGCGGGCCGGGTTGAATTGCGATCCCGCTCTGCTCGCGCACATCTCCCCGCTCGGATGGGCCCACATCCTGCTCACCGGCGAATACCGGTGGCGGCGGTAAGCCAGGGTGAAGTTGTGAAGTAATCACCCCCAATTTCTTGCCACCTTCACAGCCACGAAACGCGCGCACCACGCTCACCGCCACAATGAAGGCAACCACAGGGCTCAAATTGAAGGGGTGTAGGGGGCGTCAGAGCCTTGTGATACGATCCTGCCCCCTACCGGAATCCACCCCAACATCTTCAGAGCTTTCTGCTGAGACATGGCCGCCAGTACCCCGGCAAGAAGAGTTGGACCAAGGCCTATCGACGTTGGTTGTCGACAAACCGTTTTGAGCATTCAGCTCAGCAGATCGTTTTCCAGGATTACATTCACGCGGTGACCGACGCCGAAGCACGCGTCGCGCGGCTTGAAGCGCAGATTGCAGAGTTACTCCCGGATTGGAGCCTCGCGACCGTTGTTCAGGCGATACAGGCCATGCGCGGAGTTGCCTTCATTGTCGCCGTCACCGTGGTTGCAGAAGTTGGAGACTTCCGCAGGTTCGCAACGCCTCGCCAGCTTATGGCCTATCTCGGCCTAACCCCCACCGAACATTCCAGTGGCAACACGGTCAGGCGTGGCGGCATAACGAAAGTCGGCAGCAGCTTGGCGCGCCGCGTGTTGATTGAAGGCGCCTGGAGCTACAGGATGCAACCGCGTGTCGGTCGCAAGCAGGTAGACCGGATGGAGGGCCTCCCGCAAGGCGTGCGCGACATCGCCTGGAAAGGTCAGATGCGAATGTGCCGACGCTACAAGCACCTCGTGGCGTGCGGCAAGCCGACAGTGGTGGCCAACACCGCGATTGCACGAGAGATGGTTGGCTTCATCGGGAGTATCCTGAATTTTGTGCGCTGACGTGGTAACTGCTCGAAGAGGAGACCCACGTATGAGCATTGATAAAGACCTGCTTGACCGACTGATGGAAGGTCGCTCGCCTAGCGATCTGTTTGGCAAGACCGGCATCTTGGCAGAACTGACCAAGGCGCTGGCGGAACGCGCGCTGAGCACGGAGCTGGACGTCCATCTGGATGAAGAGCGCGTAGAGGAAGCGCCCGAGGGCCAGAACAGTGCCCCCAATCGGCGCAATGGCAGCAGCCAGAAGACGGTAACCACCGACAGCGGCAAAGTGGTTCTGGACATCCCCCGTGACCGGAACGGCACGTTCGATCCGCTGCTGATCGCCAAGTATCAGCGCCGCTTTCCCGAGTTCGACCGCAAGATCGTCAGCATGTATGCCCGGGGCATGACGACCCGCGAGATCCAGGGGCATATCGAGGAAATCTACGGCGTCGAGGCCTCGCCCAGCCTGATTTCCGCGATCACCGACGCGGTCATGGAGGAGGTCACCGCCTGGCAGAACCGCCCGCTGGAGCCCTGCTATCCGATCGTCTTCATGGACGCGATCCGGGTCAATATCCGGACCGATGGGGCCGTCTCGAACAAGGCGGTCTTCGTGGCCCTCGCGGTGCTTCCGGACGGCACACGGGACGTTCTGGGTCTGTGGTTTCAGGCCAATGAGGGCGCGAAGTTCTGGGCCAAGGTTCTCAGCGACCTGCGCAATCGCGGCGTCCAGGACATCCTGATCGCTGTCGTGGATGGGCTGAAGGGCTTCCCCCAGGCCATCGAGGCGGCCTTTCCCCAAACGCGGATTCAGACCTGCATCGTCCATCTGCTGCGCCATTCCATGAGCTTTGCCAGCTACAAGGACCGCAAGGCCGTCGCCGCCGCTCTCAAGGCGATCTACACGGCCGTGGACGCCGAAGCGGCAGAACTGGCTCTGGCTGAGTTCGAGGACAGCGATCTTGCCAGGCGGTATCCGGCGATCGCGCCGAGTTGGCGCCGGGCCTGGAACGAGGTCATCCCGTTCCTCGACTACCCACCTGAGGTCCGCAGACTGATCTACACTACGAATTCCATTGAGGCCTTGAACTCGAAGATCCGCCGCGCCGTCAGAACCCGCGGCCATTTCCCAAGCGACGACGCCGCGGCGAAATTGATCAATCTGGCGCTCAATGCTACATCCACCGAGTGGAAGCGTTCGGTCCGCGAATGGCACGCTGTCAGATCGCAGCTCGCCATCATGTTCGAAGACCGCTTCCCGATGACGTAACAAGACGCGTCACGCACAAAATTCGGCACAGTCTCATGCCACCCCGCTTGACGATGAGGGGCCCGGCGATCCACCCGCCTCCGAGACCACTCCCGAGCCCGCGATTGTCGAACCCCCAGCCGAGACCGATCCGATGCCCCGCAATTCCCACCGTCACCGCAATGCCGAGGTCGACTTCCGGGGTGAGAAGCGTTCCAACGCCACCCATGCCTCAACCACCGATCCGGATGCGCGCCTTTACAAGAAATCCCCCGGCACGGGTGCCATGCTGTGCTTCATGGGGCATACTCTGATGGAGAACCGCAACGGGCTGGTCGTGCAGGGCGATCTCACCCAGGCCAACGGTCATGCCGAGCGCAAGGCGGCGTTGGACATGATCCATCGCTATTCCCCCGCATCGACGCGGCGGCTGACGCTGGGTGCTGACAAGGGGTATGACGCGGCCGGGTTCGTGTCCGACCTGCGCCAAGCCTGCGTCACGCCCCATGTCGCCCAGAAATCGAGATATTCAGCGATTGACGGGCGCACGACCCGACACGAGGGATATGCGTTGTCCCAGAAGCACCGAAAGAAGATCGAAGAGCCATTCGGCTGGGCCAAAACCGTCGGCGGCATGGCACAGACAATGTATCGGGGTGTCGAACGCGTCCGATCCCGCTTCATCATGACTATGGCCGCCAACAACCTTGCCCGGCTACCACGGTTGCTGGGGGCGTGAATGAAAAGATGGCCTCAGGACCGAACCGTGGACGCCCCGACAGGCATGACCCATCAGTCCAACCGGACCTGATAACAGGAAAACGTTCCGGCTCAGCGACTATTTCAGCGACCTGTTAAGTGGCAGATCTCGTGTGAGTTGGCAGCGAAATGAGCAGGAGATGATCCTGAACGTGCCCAAGACAGGCCCGGCGCGGCTGCGCCCCACTCAATCCGCGCAACCCGGTCAAATTATATGGAAAAAACGAGAGAGAGCTAAAATAAAATTAATCCACCGGCGGATACCGTCCTGCTGTTTGACCCCCACCCGATCCGCAGGCCCTGGCGCAGGGCTGGCGGGGGTGCTCCGAGTACAGGTGATACAGCATGGTTCAAAAGCCTTCCGCCGCTCCCGCTGCCGACTCCGCGGCTGGCACGCAGTCCGCCTCGCGCCGTTTCCGGCCGTTTTCCAGCATCGGCGCCAAGCTGGTGCTGATCCTGCTGGCGATGGGCGCCGCCTCGGCCGGGGTCGGGGTGCTGGTGTCGCTGGTCTTTGCCCGGGTGTCGGATGACATGGGGGTGCTGACCCAGGACATGCTGCCGCAGCTGGAGGTCAGCGCCCGGCTGACCGAGGCCACCGGCCTGACCCGCACGGCGATGACGGAGATCCTGCTGGCTGATGATGCGGGGAATTTGCAAAGCCGCCGTGCGCAGATGCAAAGCGCCGTGCAGCGCCTGCAGGAAGGGGTTGCGCAGCTGCCCTCCGAGCAGCGCGCCGAGTATGAGGCAGTGGTGGCCAAGACGGTACAATCGCTGGATGCGCTGATGGCGGCGCGGGAAACCACCTTTGACAGCGAGGCCCGGGTCGCGGCGCAGATCGATGATCTGCAGGAAAACAGCCAGCATCTGCAGACCACGCTGCTGAGCGCTGCGGAGACCGCCTATTCCAACCTGCAGACCGGGGGCGATGCCACGATGACCTCGATCGAAGACGCGCTGCTGGTGCTGGTGGAAGATAATTTTGCAGCTCTGCAAAGCCTCCTGGAGGCGCAGGGCGATATCAACCTTCTGTCCGGGGTGGCGCTGGCGCTGGGGCAGACCCGGGATCCCTCTTTGAAAAAGGCGCTGTCCAATATCGCCAAAAGCTCCACCGCGCGGCTGGAAAGCCTGCCCGAACGGCTGGTGGAGATGGAGGTAGACCCGGTCGAGGCCGGCATCGTCGAGGAGGCGCTTGTCGTCTTTGACCGGATGATGAACGCGCGCCGCTCCGAGCAGAAGGAATTGCGCCCCATGGTGCTGGATCACCGCCAGGCCAGCGCCAATGTGCTGAACAAGGCGATCGAGGACATGGTCTTTGTGCTGGAAATCGTCGCCGAGGAAACCGTCGAGGAAAGCCGCGATGCGGTGCAGAGCCTGCTGGACAATGAAATCGGCGTGCTGAAACAGCTTCTGGAAATGAACACCGAGGTCAACGCCCTGCAGCTGGCGGCGCTACAGGTGCTGGCCGCCGACCGTGTCGCCGCGGTGGAAGAGGCCGGCGCGCCGCTGCAGGCCGCAGCCACGGCGCTGATGGCCTTTCGCGATATTGCTGGCGGGCAATTCGCCGCCGATCTGGAACAGATCGCTGCCGATGCCGACCCGGAGGCCGGTCTTGCCGCCTCGCGGATTGCCACGATCCGGGCCCGCGCCGAAACCGTCTCTGCCTCGCAGGAGGCGGCCAGCGCGGTGGCCGAAATCGCCTTGCGAGCGGCGGCGCTCAGCGCTGACAATCAGGGCGCCATCGCCGAGATGGCCGGCTCCGTGTCCCGCGATGTGAAGGCGGCGCAAACCCGGATGCAGACCCTCTGGGCGGTCTCGGCGGCGGTGCTTCTGGCGGCGCTGGTGCTGACCCGGCTGCTGATCACCCGGCCGCTGGCCCGGATCAGCGAGACCACGGAAAACCTGGCGGGCGGCGATCTCAGCCCGGTCACCGGTTTTAATCGTTCCAGCAGCGAAATCCGCCGCATCGCCCAGGCCCTGTCGGTGTTCCGCAACGGGCTGGTGGAAAAGGAAGAGATTTCAAAGGCGGCCGAGGCCGAGCGCCAGCAGCATCTGGCGCAGCAGACCGCTGCCGTCAGCGCCATCGGCCAAGGGCTGGAACGGCTTGCCGAAGGCGATCTGACGGTACGGATCCACGACGAGATGAGCGCGGGCTACGTCAAGCTGCGCGACGATTTCAACCGGGCGCTTGGCGCGCTGGAAGATTCCGTGCGCAGCCTCAGCCAGAGCGGCCAGTCCACCGCCAGCGGCACCACCGAGATTTCCGGCGCCGCACGCGATCTGTCGGCCCGCTCGGAACATTCGGCGCAGACCCTGGCCTCTACCGCGGCGGCGCTCAACGAGCTGTCGGTCTCGGTCGAAAGCACCGCGCAGGCCTCGGGCGAGGCTTCGGCCTCGGTGGAGACCGCGCGCCGCAACGCCAGCGAAAGCATGGATGTGGTCCAGCGTACCTTTGCCGCCATGGAGGCGATCAAGGAAAGCTCGGACAAGATCGCCAAGATCATCGGCCTCATCGACAGTATCGCCCAGCAGACCAATCTGCTGGCGCTCAACGCCGGGGTCGAAGCGGCGCGGGCCGGATCGGTCGGCAAGGGGTTTGCGGTGGTGGCCTCGGAGGTGCGCAACCTGGCGCATCGCTCGAAAGAGGCCGCCACGGAAATCGCCGGTCTTGTCGCAGAAAGCAGCGAACATGTGGAGCTGGGCGCCGATCTGGTCGGGCGCACCGGCGAGGTGATCAACGAGATTTCGCAATCGGTCTCCAGCGCAGCTGAGCTGATGCAGGATATCTCGCGCGCCTCGGCGGAACAGTCCAGCAACCTGCAGGAGGTGAATGGCGCGGTGGCCAATCTGGACGATGCCACCACCAAGAATGCTGCCCTGTTCGAAGAGGTGACCTCGGCCTCCATCTCCCTGTCGCAGGAGGCGCAGGCCATGGCCGAGGCGCTGGACCGGTTCCGCACCGGTGCGGCAGCGGGGGGCATGGCAGAGCCGTTCGAAGAGGCGCCGCGCCTGTCGGCCTGACTGGCCCGCGCGCCTGCTTCCCCTGCCCCAGGCTGTCTGATCTTCGGCTGGAACTGTCCGCCGGATCAGGCGCTGGCAGCTTCGACGGCTTCGACCACCTGGTCCACGGTACGCATCAGAAGCGCATCATCCTCGCATTCCGCCATCACCCGGATCAGCGGTTCGGTGCCGGATTTGCGGATCAGCAGACGCCCCTGCCCCATCAGCGCCGCCTCGGCATCGCGGATCGCGTCCTGAACCCCGATCTCTTCCAGCGGTGTCTGCCCGGCGCCAAAGCGCACGTTCTTCAGAAGCTGCGGCACCGGATCGAACTGGCGCACCAGCTGAGAGGCCGCCTGCCCGGTCTGCACCATGGCGGCCAGCACATGCAGCCCCGCCATCAGCCCGTCGCCGGTGGTGGCGTAATCGCTCATCACGATATGACCGGATTGTTCGCCGCCGAGGTTGAACCCGCCCGCGCGCATCGCCTCGACCACGTAACGGTCGCCGACGGCGGTGCGTTCGAGCCTGAGCCCCCTGCCCTCAAGGAAGCGTTCCAGCCCGAGGTTCGACATCACCGTGGCCACCAGCGCGCCGCCCGCCAGTCGGCCCGCCTCGGACCAGCGCGCGGCCAGCAGCGCCATCAGCTGATCGCCATCGGCAATGGCGCCGTTCTCGTCGATGACGATCACCCGGTCGGCATCACCATCCAGGCAGATCCCCACGTGGGCGCCATGGGCCACCACCATTTCGGCCGCGGCCTGCGGCTGGGTGGAGCCGCAGCCGCGGTTGATATTGGTGCCATCGGGGGATGTGCCCATGGCGATCACCTCGGCGCCCAGCTCCCACAGGATTTCCGGCGCGGCGCGGTGGGCGGCGCCATTGGCGCAATCCACCACCACCTTCAGCCCATCCAGACGGATATCGCGCGGCAGCGAGGATTTCACCCGCTCGCCATAGCGAAAGCGGGCATCGTCGATCCGCTTGGCGCGGCCGATATTGCCCGCCTGCGCCGGTTCCACCCCGGCCTCGATCAGGGCTTCGATCTCGATCTCAGCCTGATCGGAGAGCTTGAACCCATCGGGGCCGAAGAACTTGATGCCGTTATCCTCGGCCGGGTTGTGGCTGGCCGAGATCATCACGCCAAGATCGGCGCGCATCGAGCGGGTCATCAGCCCCACCGCCGGGGTCGGCACCGGCCCCAGCAGAAGCACGTTCATGCCGGTAGAGGTCAGACCGGCGGTGAGCGCGTTTTCGAACATATAGCCGGACAGGCGGGTGTCCTTGCCGATCACCACCCGGTGGACGCCGCCGGCCTCGCGCCGGAAATAACGCCCGGCGGCGGCGCCGATGCGCAGCGCCATATCGGCGGTCATCGGGTGGGTGTTGGCGGTGCCGCGCACCCCGTCGGTGCCAAAGAGTTTGCGCATGGGTCGGTTCTTCTTTCCGTCAAATGTCCCCAAAGCCGGTCGCTGCCTAAAGGCGCAGGTCCGAGGCCTCGGGCGGCAGGATGTATTTCAGATCATAAAGCAGCGCGCCGGGGGTGCCATAGGCGCGGATCGCCTCGGCGCCCATCTGCCGGAAGGCATCATGGGCCACCGCCAGCATCACCCCGTCATAGCGCCCCGCGGCGGGCTCGGCGACCAGGGGGATACCATATTCCCGCAGCGCCTCCTCCGGGTCGGCATGGGGATCGTGGACCTCGGGGAGGACGCCGAATTCCTCAAGCGCGCGCAGCACGTCGATGACCCGGGTGTTGCGCAGATCGGGGCAGTTTTCCTTGAAGGTCAGCCCCATCACCAGCACCCGCGCGCCTGCCACCGGCAGGCCCCGGCGCAGCATCGCCTTGACCATCTCGCCCGCCACATAGGCGCCCATGCCATCGTTGAGCCGCCGCCCCGCCAAGAGGATCTCGGGGTGATAGCCAAGGCTTTCGGCCTTATGCGTCAGGTAATAGGGATCAACACCGATACAGTGCCCGCCCACAAGGCCCGGGCGGAAGTTGAGGAAATTCCACTTGCTGCCGGCCGCCTGCAGCACCGCCTCGGTATCGATGCCCATGCGGTTGAAGATCATCGCCAGCTCGTTGATCAGGGCGATATTGATGTCGCGCTGGCTGTTCTCGATCACCTTGGCGGCCTCGGCCACCCGGATCGAGGGCGCCGGATGGGTGCCGACCTGCACCACCTGTCGGTAAAGCGCATCAACCTGTGCCGCCACTTCGGGGGTCGAGCCGGAGGTGACCTTGACGATATCGGCGAGGCGCCGGGTTTTGTCGCCGGGGTTGATCCGCTCCGGCGAATAACCGACGTGGAAATCCCGGTTGAACACCAGCCCGGAGGTGGCTTCGAGCACCGGCACGCAGTCTTCCTCGGTGGCGCCGGGGTAGACGGTGCTTTCGTAGATCACCAGATCGCCGGGTTTCAGCGCGGCGCCCACGGTCTCCGAGGCGCGCAGCAGCGGCGTCAGATCCGGGCGGTGGCTGGCATCCACTGGTGTCGGGACGGTGACGATGAAGATCGTGCAACCGGCAATCTCGCCTGGGTCCGAGGTAAAGGAGAGCTGCCCTGCCCCGGTCAGATCATCGGCGGCGATCTCGCCGGTGCGGTCCCGGCCGCCGCGCAACTCGGTGATACGGTCTGCGCTGATGTCGAACCCCAGGGTCGGGCGCTGCTGGCCAAAGGCCACCGCCAGCGGCAGGCCCACATAGCCAAGGCCGATCACGCAAATCCGCGCCTCTGGATCGCTCATGCCGGGGTCCTTTTCCTGTTCGGGCCGGGAAACGTGCCGAAAATCCTGCCGGGGATCGGGATAATGACCGGATCGGCAGGTGTCTGACCCTTGGCTATAAACCGCTGCGAAAGGGGCTTCAACAGGGTGCAAAAAAGCGGGCCACGCAGGACCCGCTTTTTCGAAATATCATGCGCCGGAGAATACCGGCTGCGACCCTCTGGCTTAGTTGCCGGTCGTGGTGGTGGTGGTGGTGGTGCCGGTTTCGTTGTCGTCGTTGGTGACAACGCCAACCACAACCGCTGCCGCGATTACACCTGCTGCGATACCGCCTGCACCCAGACCGCCGCCGAGACCTGCGCCAACACCGGTTCCGCCACTGCCGGTGCCGCTAGCGCCGACACCAGTTGCCTGTGCGGATACGGATGTTGCGGCCATTGCGGCCAGTGCAAATGCTGCGAAGAATTGTTTCATGATCCAAACTCCTGTGGAGATCTTTTGATAGTGAGCCTATGCGAAATATCCTTTCGGTTCAATGAAAGGAGTGCTTGAGGAAAGCGCAATATTACATTTTTTTTGAACGTTGCGCGAAAACCGCTCATACTCCGCAGAATAAGGGCATAATGAGGCGGAAAAGGCGAAAAAACGCTCAAAGTGTCAGCTGGCGGATACGCAGATAGCCGGTGGTGGGACCGGCCCATTGCCGCGATTGCCACAGATGGCCGCTGCGGGAATCGATCCAGTAGTCGTTGACCACCACGCCGGATTCGCCGCCCGGGCCGGATTCGCAGCGTTCCTGCAGATGCCGGGTCTGGTAGGTTAACTCGATGATTTCGATGGTCTCCGTCCCCAGATCAGAGACCGTGCAGGCCAGGGTGAAGACCTCGGACCGGTTGTCGAGCGCAGCAAATTCATAACGCCGCGCGCCCGTACCCGCAGCTCCCATCACGCTGCCCCCCTCATGGACCAGCGCCGAAGCGGACAGCATGTCGTTGCGCAACCCGCGGGTGGCGGTGAGCACCCCGTTGCGCATCGCCAGCGTCACCGCGTCCTCGGTCAGCCAGACGGTGACCTGACCCGGGGTGCTGTCCTGTTTCACCAGCTGCGGCTGCAGATAGGCACGCTGGCCATCGTCCTCGATGGTGACCTCGATATAGGTCTCATCCAGGCTGTCGAGCAGCGCCCGGGTGACCGGCGGGCGTTCGGGCTGGCGCTTGAGGCGCTGCTTCACCTGCTGGCCGACGACCTGCATGATTTCCACCTCAAGCGGCGCATCCTGCGGCCCGCCGCTACAGGCGGCCAGCACAAGCGCAGCGCTCAGGACCCCGGCGAGTGCGCGCAGGGGGCGGGTCAGCTGTGTCATGATCATTCCCAGAACCTCGCCCGTTGCGCCCGCAGGCTGCGGCGGTGGGCGGTGCGCACATCGCCGTAAAGACCGCCGACCCCGCCGACGCGCTGGCCGCCGTCCCGCTGAATCGGGCGGATGGTCAGCCCGTAGGCGTTGCGGGTTTCCTTGCCCAGGAGCCAGCCCAGCGGAATGCGGAAATAGAACCCCTTGTCAAAGGAGCCTTCGCCGAAATCGGCCGCCGAGACATTGGTCAGGGTAAAGAAACCGCCGACCTTGAAGCCGTTCTCGAACTCCCGGAACAGGCTGAAGGTGCCGCCGTAGTCCCCCGCCAGGTAACGCCCCACATCGACCTGCGCCTGATAGCTTTCGCCGAGCTCCAGATAGGCCGAGGCATGGCCGGTGAAGGTCTTGTAATCGCGGAAGGACAGGCGCTGGTCGTAATCGCGCTGGATGACGTAATTGGCCTCGACCCCCAGTGCCAGCGGGCTGGAGACCGGTTTCCACAGCACCTCGCCCGACAGACCGCCATACATGCTTTCGAACAGGCCGGCGCGCATGCGCGCATAGACGTTGCGCCGCGGCTGCCAGCTGCGATCCACGTAGAGGTTTTCCAGCGTGGTGCCATATTGCGCATAGAAGGACTGGTCGGTGCGCACATGCGGCAGCACCGAGTTCGACGCCCGCCCGTCCTGCACGTTGCCCCAGGCCCGCTGGCGGATGGTGCCGGCGATGCGCCAGCCGGGCGCCGGGGAATAGCCCGCTGCAAAATCCACCCCCACATCCAGCCGGAAGGGCCGGGCCGGGTCGAAATAGGCCGGCGCCGCATAGGGGCTGATGGAGCGGGTGAAGGCGGGATAAAGTTCCTCCGAGAAGATCGCCGTCTCGGGCAGCGGCCCGGCGCCGGTCACCGCCGCCACCGCCATCAGACCATCAGAGGCCTCGGGCGAGAATTCCAGCTCTTCCAGATCGGAGCGCCGGATCACCGTGGTCGACAGGCCCATGCCCGAACGCACCGGGATGATGCGGAAGGTTTCGATCGAAGGCGGCAGCGTCAGCGCCATGGTGCGCGCCACCCGGCCCACTGCGATGGCATAAGAGCGGTAACGCGGGTTGCGGAACCGCACCTCGGCCTCGGTCCCCTTGAGATCGATCGCCTCCAGGATCAGCCCGTGCGGTTTCAGCCCTTCGGCCACCAGATCGCGGAACCGGGTGCGTTTATATTCGCTTTCGGTCCAGTCCTGGCTCCAGTGTTCCTCTTTCGTGGCCCATTGGCTGCGCGGCACGATGGGGGCCGGGGCGGGCACCTGGGTGGCCATGATCGGATGCCGGGGCTTCAGCTGGAACTGCGCAGTGATACCAAGTTCGGAGCCATACATGTAATAGGCGCCGATGCGGGTGGTCTTGGACCATTGGTATTCAAGCCCGTAGTTCACCTGCGACTTGCGCTCGAAAACATTGGAGATGCGGGTCTCGGTCACATAGGCGTCCGAGGAATACTCCGCCTTGACGGACCAGCGTTCATTGGCCTGCCACTCGATGCCCGCAAAAGGCGCGAAATCGCCGCGGAACCACTGGTCATAGGAGAGGTTACCGCCGGTGCCGCCGCCGACGAAACTGGGGCGCTTGCCGCCGATATTGCCAATCGCCCCGTAAGAGCCAAGCCGCCCCCAGCCCAGACCGGCCGAGACTTTCAGCTGGCCGGGACTGCGCCCGGCCGCGCCGCCAAAACGCAGGGGCGGCGTTTCGATCCGCTTGGTGGCGACCAGATATTCCGCCGCATAGACCCCGGTGCCGGCGAAATCCTGCAATCCCATGGTCAGTTCCGGCAGGTAGCGCCGCTCGCGCAGCAGGCGAAAGCGCACGTCGAACCCGCGGTCGTAATAGGTGTTGAAGCCAAAGAGGTTGAGGTTGCGGATGCCGTTGTAGCGGAAGGAGGCGCTGAGCCAGGGCAGCGCCTGGAAGGTCAGGTTGTAGCGGCTTTGCCCGCCGAACCAGGAAAAGGTGGTGGCGAAATGCCCGTCCGGCAGCATTTCGGCGCTTGGCGTGTCCATCAGGCCGGGGGTGCCGTAGAAATTGAGCCCCGGTGCAGCGGGTGGCTCCAGAGTGGGCGCATCAAGATTGTCGACCTGCGCCGCAGTGGCAAATCCCGGCGCCGGGGCGGCGTCCTGTGCCAGCGCGCCAGAGGTGCCTGCGCAGATCCCCGCGAGGATCGCGGCAGAGAATCCAGAGGTGCCCGACCCCGAAAGAGAGGGCCAAACGCGCCGGAACGTATATCTGCGGGAAGAGGTCACGACGGTCCTGACTGTCTGAAAATGCCTGCCTCAGGCGGTTAGAACACAGAATCCTGAACCGGATCAACGGTCAGAACAGCGCGGCGCGCGCTTATGAGGTTTTCCGGTCTGCGGGCGGCTGGGTATAGCCTTCGACCCAGCGCATCACCACCTGCCGGGCTGCGCTCTCGTCCCCGGCGGCCACCGCCTGACGCAGCCCGCGCAACAGGGCGGCAGTTTCGAGTTCCGACAGCACGGTTTCCCGGGCGCAGAAGATCTTCTGATGCCGGGTGCCGATCACCTCCTGGCTGAGGGTTAGCTCCTCTTCCATCTTCTCGCCGGGGCGCAGCCCGATGATGTCGATGGCGATATCGCCTTCGGGATTGTCTTCGTCGCGCACCGTGTAACCGGCGCTGGCGATCACCTGACGGGCCAGTTGCAGGATCGAGACCGGCTCGCCCATGTCCAGCACGAAGACCTCGCCGCCCATGGCCTCGGCGCCGGCCTGCAGCACCAGCTGCACCGCTTCGCTGATGGTCATGAAATAGCGTTTCACATTGGGGTCGGTGACGGTCACCGGGCCGCCGCGGCTGATCTGCTCCTGAAACAGTGGCACCACCGAGCCGGAAGAGCCCAGCACATTGCCGAACCGCACCATGGTGAAGACGGTGTTCGGATGGCGGCTGGCCAGATCCTGCACGGTCAGCTCGGCCATGCGTTTGGAGGCGCCCATCACATTGGTCGGGCGCACCGCCTTGTCCGAGGAAATCAGGATGAAGCGTTCCACCCCCGCCTGCGCCGCCGCCCGGGCCAGGGTTTCGGTGCCAAAGACGTTGTTGGCCAGGCCCGGCAGCGGGTTGGCCTCGACCAGGGGGACGTGTTTATAGGCCGCCGCATGCAGCACCACCTGAACGTCGTGGGTGTTCAGCACCAGCCGCACCTGACGCGGATCGGTAACCGATCCCAGTACCGGCACCACCTCGATCCCGGTGCCCGCGGTCAGCTGCATCATTTCCTGATGCACGGTATAAAGCGCCAGTTCGGAGAGCTCGAAAAGCACCAGTTTTGTCGGCGCGCAGGCCAGCACCTGACGGCAGAGCTCCGAGCCGATTGACCCGCCGGCGCCGGAGACCAGCACCACCCGCCCGGCATAGGAGGGCGCGGCCTCCTGCAGCGGCACATCGCGGGCCGCGCGGCCAAGGAATTTCTGCGGCGCCACCGGGGTCAGCTTGTCCACCAGCGCCTCTTCGCCGATCAGCTGGGCAAAGGAGGGCAGCGCCTGCACCTCCAGCCGCATATCCTGCAGGCGCTGGGTGATCTGGGCCTGTTTCGGCTGGCTTTGCGAGGGCATCGCCAGCAGCACCCGCTTGATGCCGCGGGTCTTGACGATGTGGTCGATGCGGGCGGGCGGGAACACCGGCAGCCCCACCAGCGTCATGCCCTGAAGCGAGGAATTGTCATCGACAAAGGCCACCGGATCGATGCCGTCATGGGCCTTCAGTGCCTGCGCCAGCTGGGTGCCGGTGGTGCCGGCGCCGTAGATCAGCACCCGGCAGCGCGGCTGGGCGCGGCGGTAGATCGCCATGACCACCTGATGCAGCACCCCGCGGGTGGCGACCAGGAACAGGAAATAGCTGGTACCGAACACCACATGGGTGCCGGGCGGCAGATCGGGGCCAAACAGATAGGTCAGCCCGGCCACCACTGCGGCGGTTACAGCGGCCACCGCCGCCGTCAGCGTTACCGCGTGGCGTTCATAGGCGTTGAGCTGCACCATCGGCAGCCCCAGCCAGACCGACATGGCTGCCATCACCGCCATGGCATAGGGCAGCACGGGCACCATCAGAATCAGGGTCTGCAAAGCGGGATCGGGCAGCGGCTGCACCGCGAAGGTAAATAAAAGCGCCAGGGGGATCAGAGCCAGATCAATAGCCAGAAAGATATAGGATTTCTGTTTGCGCGATAATGCACTGATCAGATTAAACACGCTTGTGCCCCTGTTCCCTGACAGCCTGCCCGGTTGGCCCCGCCATGACCCTGCCCGGTCACGACATCGGGTCGCTGCCTTTGCATGAAGCGTTTCTCCGCAATCCCGCCCACGCTATCCGTCCGGTTTTTTAAAATCACCCAGATCACTGTTCAAATTCGTCTAATGATTATGTCTATCCTGATTTGCCTCTAGCACAAACCCCGGGGCGGCGGAAATCTGCCACCTCAGGGTTTTTATTGTTCCCTGCGGAATTCTATGCAGACACAGCAGTCTACTCAGCCGCCTGACGGGTACCGATCACCCCGTTCAGATAGCCCAGCAGCTCATCCCGCAATTCCTCGCGGGCCAGGGCAAAGGAAACGGTGGCCTGCAGGAAACCGGCCTTGGAGCCGCAATCAAAGCGCTGGCCGCGGAAGCGATAGCCATAAACAGGCACATCTTTTTCGATGTCCCGGGCAATGGCGTCGGTCAGCTGGATCTCGCCGCCCGCACCCTGCTTCATCTTGTTGAGATTGCGCAGCACCGAAGGCTCCAGAATGTAACGACCGATCACCGCCAGATTGGAGGGCGCCTCACCCATGGCCGGTTTTTCGACCATGCCGCGGGCCTCGACCACGGACCCCATGTCGTTCTTCACGTCCAGAACACCATAAGCACCGGCCTTCTCTGGTGCGACTTCCATCGCAGCCACCATATTGCCGCCGGTTTCGCTGTAGGCCTCAACCATCTGCTTGAGACAGGGGGTCTCTGCCGCGATCACATCATCGGGCAGGATCACAGCGAAGGGCTCGTTGGCGATCAGGCGCCGTGCGCACCAGACCGCATGGCCCAGACCCAAAGCCTGATGCTGACGGATGTAGGCGATGGCGCCGCTTTCCATATTGGTCTGCTTCAGGGTTTCCAGCAGCGCATCCTTGCCCTTCTTGCGCAACTCCTGCTCCAGCATCGGTGACTGGTCGAAATAATCTTCCAATGCGCCCTTGCCGCGGGAGGTCACGAAGATGAATTCCTTGATCCCGGCTTCACGAGCCTCATCGATGGCGTATTGCACCAGCGGTCGGTCCACCAGAGTCATGATTTCCTTTGGAACCGATTTGGTTGCAGGCAAAAACCGCGTACCCAGACCCGCCACCGGGAAAATCGCCTTTGTCACTTTTTTACGCATCAAGAATTTTCCTTTTATACCCGGAGTCACTGAAGACCCGAGATCTGAAGGGTTGACGTGCAAGAAGGTCGCGATTCAAGTAACGGCATGATCCGTCCCGGTTTTCTTACCTCTTCAGAGCGGCGTGAGCTTGTCGCTTG
>NZ_JBDOQR010000054.1:0-32854 GCF_039839315.1 Phaeobacter sp. CAU 1743
CCCTCACGGGCATGCTGGCTGCGGGTGAGTTCGGTCCAGGCCATCGTGGTCTCCGTTCAGTGTCGTACCCGAACAGAAACACAACCTCCTGAACTCACTCAATTAGTTTCAAATCGGGCTCTTAGACGCCAGTTTGAATTCATCGAACGGGTCGCTGCCCGCAAAACCGATGTGCGTTGCGAGAAGTGCCTGCTCAAACGGGAACGGGACGAGGCAACCCGTAGGGGCTGGGAGCGGCTGGGACGCGATCCGCAGGGCAGCGCCAACTATCGTCTGTATCGCCATAGCTGCGGGAATGTTCAACGTATTGCCCGCGTCAACCTCTCATGGGGGCAGGTCCAATGTGCCTCCTGTGGAGGCGCATGGAACAGCAACCCATCCTTCATCTATCTGCTGCGGATCGAGATGACGTCGCGTGGCCTCCATCTGCTGAAGTTGGGCTTCTCCAAGACCCCGATGAAACGCATGAAACACCAGCTCGGCCTTCCGCGCAGCGCCAAGATGGACCTCGTGAGGGTCCTCCCCATGGCTTCCGGCCATGTCGCCCGCGCGCAGGAGGCCGCCCTTCATGCGACTCTCAGGCGGCATCACCCCGACGTGGTGGTTCCTCCCGAGGTCTATGCCGGTATCCTCAACGTGCGATCCGAAGTCTACGAAGCATTTGCCTTCGATCTGATCATGGACCACCTGGACCGCATCGAGGCGGCGCACCCGCCCGCCTGACCAAGCCCGTCCATCTCTTAGATCATCAGGCCCGCCGCACATCGCGGCGGGGCTCCTCTCCCCTTTGTCCGACGTCAGGAGAATGCTATGACCGCGACCGTATCGAGACCCTTCCCCCAGCCTTCCACAAAGACTACCGTCGAAGCCAACCCCGCAGGCCCGGCGTTTGCCACCGTGCGCGGGGAACTGGCCTGGCAACCATTTGCTCTGGCGATCCTCGGAGCCCTCAAGGGCAGCAGCTGGGCCGGCTCGCGTGTAACCCTGCCTGCAAAGGACAGCGCAGATGAAGCTGGCGACCCGGCACGCGCATATCACGCCGATAATGCGACTCCCGTGTCATCCGTCCCCAAGACCCGGCGCGACACCGATGCCGATGCCGGTCGTCACGCGGACTGGACCCTTGGCGATAGTGTCGACGATCTTCTTGACCAGATCGAACAGGCGACGGAATTCGGCCCGGTGCTTCCGTGCTGTCCACCCGCCAGACAGGATACATGCACTGTATGGCGCCCGGCAGCGGTAACCCTTCTGGCAGCGATCCGGATCGCCGCCAGCTTCGGAAGTGCGAGTGCGATGGCCACCGCACTCGGCACGCACGGCGCGCTCACCTTGCTGGCGACCGGCAGCGCCGCCTTGGACCAGACGGTCCGGAAGGTGTTGGAGCAGATCGTGGCCGAACCGAGCCTCTTTCCCGTGGCCCTGACTGCACCTGACTTCATTTACGCCGTGGACGCGGTGAAGGCGACTGGGCCGGATCGGCACCGCACGCTCGGCGCTTACTCTGACACGATGCGCCGCGCGCTGGAAACGGGCAAGCCAGTGGTGCTGATCGCTCCTGTCGCGGGCACCGCACCCCGCGCATTGCACGATCTGAGGCCGAAGGTGATCCCTCTCACACCCCTTGATCGCGAGATGCTGTCCGTCCTGCTGGAACACGCCTATACCGGTCGGGGGGCTTGCGACGCGCTCGCCGCCCTTCCCATGGACGCCCGCGTCTCGCGTCTGGATCCAGACCGGCTCACCCTTGCCCTGCGCGCACCGGATCCCGAGACCGCGGTGACGGCGATCGCCGAAGCACTGAATCCGACCCCGGTCGAAGGGGCGGGCTGGTCCGCTTTTCCTATGCCGGACACGGTCAGGGTTCCGATCGAACAGATGATCTCGGATCTGCGTGATTGGCAGGCGGGCAAGATTTCCTGGACCGATGTCGCGCGCGGGCCGCTTCTCGTCGGCCAGCCCGGATCGGGAAAGACACAGCTTGCCAGGCTCATCGGGCAAGAAGTCGACATCGCTGTCGTCGCGGGATCCGTGGCGCAATGGTCGTCCGAAAGCGCGCGCTCGAGCGACATGATCAAAGCGATGCGCACCGCCTTCGCCACGGCCGCCGAGCAGGCGCCCGCCCTGCTGTTTATTGATGAAATCGATGCATTCGGGGACCGGAACCGGCGGACGGACCACAACAGCGCGTACACGGATTTCATCGTCACGGCACTGATCGACCTGCTCGACGGGTACCATGGCCACGAGGGCGTGATCGTGATGGCGGCGACGAATCATCTTGAAAAGCTGGACAGGGCCATCACGCGGGCGGGCAGGTTCGACCGGATCCTCCGCCTGCCGCATCCGGACCACACGCTTCTCCCCCAGGTGCTCCGCTGGCATCTCGGACTCGACCTCGCAGATGCAGACCTGACCGGTGTCGCGCAGGCCGCGCTCGGCATGTCCGGCGCGGATATCGCGGCCGCGGTCCGCGCCGCCCGCGGCCGGGCCCGCCAGGCACGACGCGCGCTGAGACTGGCCGATTTGACTGATGCGATCAATGAGCTCCGGCCCCCGTTGCCAAAGACGCTTCGCAGGATCGTAGCCGTGCACGAAGCAGGCCATGCCATCGTCAGCGCCGCGACGGGACGCGCCGATGTGGCCATGCTTGCGATCCAGTCCGACGGCGGTGTCACGGCGACCAGCCTGCACCGGACGGGTGAGGACCGTGCGGCGATCGAAGCCCAACTCGCTATCAGCATGGCCGGGCGCGCGGCCGAGCGGCTCCTGCTCGGACAGGTTTCGGCCGGGTCTGGCGGAGATCCGGGCTCGGATCTCGCCACGGCGACCCGGCTTGCGACGGCGCTTGAAGCTTCATGGGGTCTGGGAACATCGCTGATCTGGCAGGGGCCGATCGAGGGGATCGAAGCGCGCCTGCGCGACGACACCGGCCTTCGGGCGAGGGTCGAGACCCATCTGCGCAACGCCGAAACCCGCGCGAGCAAGATCCTGACCGCCCATAGGGCCCTTCTCGCAGAGATGGCGGACGCACTTGACGCGGCCGGGGTGCTCTCGGGACCGGAGCTTGCGGCGTTCATCGCACGCGTCAGGCGGAAAGCCGACGTCGCGCCCTGGGGCGATAGTGCGAGTGCCGGATAGCGCCGAGGTCAGCGCTCAGGTCATCGCCAACCTGAGCGCACACATCAGCGCTGAGGCGGTTTGGATGGATTTCTGCGGCGTCAATCGTGCTGAACGGGGACGTATCCACATGTTTCGCAGGGCGTGGGCTGAGGAGGCGTAGCGCAAGGCCGCTACATGACTTAGGTTCGCCGTCAGGCACAGAACGCGCCGTCCATCAGCAGAATGCTTGGTTTTGTTTTGACCAAAGCGGAGGCGTCATGGCCAAGGAGACCAAGAGCGGTTCAAAGAGGAGCGATCAGGACCCAAAGCGCAGAAAATCCGCGTCGGAGTACCGAGCCTCACATCGCATTCACAGCGCCGCCTCGGCGGACCGCAAGAGGGCGACTGGTCTTGTCCGACTGTCTGTGTGGGTGCCTTTGGAGCGCAGCAACGACTTGAAGCTTTACGCCAAAGGCCTGTGCGAGGGGCGCGTGCCTGATGACGCCGGGCGCGCTCAGGCTGGAGACGGGAAGTTCACCGCAATCGATTTCACCCCGACCCGGCGGACTAAGAAGCGTGCGAGCCAGCCTTGCGATAAGCGGCAGCTGGACCTCTTCGACCCCACTTGAACGGGGCCGAAGCGAGGCAGCGCATGGTTGTCCACGTAAACGTTCCGGATGGCCACATGTCAGGACGAACAGGTCGGTTTGGGGTGGTCACCTTAACAACCGAACAGAGCACCGCAGGCAACCCGCCCGCGCCCACGGGCGGGCGGGACAGATCAGTGCATGCCGAATTCTGAATGAGACGTTCGTGCGCGCGATCCCGTCAGCTCGATCCCAAAGAGCGGGCCAGCCGGGGCGGGGAAGGCCGCTACGGGCCGGGCGGCAGGCCACGGCTGCAGCGCCCCAGCTAAGGTTATCCACATAAACCCGACGCCGTCCCCCACTCGGCACGGCCGAAATCCCCCAAACCGAAATTCCGAGTCTACATCAACCTCAGAGACGCGGGGCCACCCCGCAACAGGATGATCAGATCGATGAGCGGCGCCGGAATGGCCGACACCGCAAGGGAGACCGCGGCTCATGGCACGCGACCGGGAGCGGCATATCGAAGAACTGGGTGGCGCAAAGTCTGCGCCGCGGGATGATATGCGCTCTGCAACCCACGCGACAGGCCGTGCCGACCACCATTTCAGCACCACCGCAACCGCCCAACCGGTCGGCCGTCAGCCGCACACTCAAAAAACCCTCGAAGAGCGCATCGAGAACGCCCTGCGCGTGGTGGCCGAGCTGCTGGAACATGACGAGGCCTATCTGCCGATCTTCCTCCGCCTCGAAACCGAACGCGACAAGCTGGACACCCGCCGCGCCGCCCTCGAGCGCGCCCGGGCCGTCCTCAGGGAAAAGTCCCCCCGATCGCGACCCGGGCCAGCTCCGCAGCCTTGAAGGCCAGCCCGCCGCCTTGGCCGTATTTTTGGCGGCCCAGCGAGTGGCCCATCAGCTCTCGCCTGATCCTCTCATCGATCCGGCCCCGCAGCATCCGGTCCTCGAAGCTGTGCCTGAGGCTGTACATGACGTGCCTTTCGCTCTCCATCAGACCGTTTTCGCGCAGGTACTTGTTCACCGTTGCCGACAGGGTCGCAGGCTTTTCGCGGTAATGGGGAAAGCCCGACGGAAACGCCCGGAAGACCTCGAGACTGACCCCGGTCAGCGGAATCTCGCGCCGGGAGGTCTTGTTCTTGATCTGGCGGGTCTCGTCCGAGGCGATCACCAGGTGAGGCACCTCGTGGTCGAGCCGGATCCGGCCGGCCGTCAGCCCTGCCGCCTCGGAGGGGCGGTAGCCCGTATTGATCATCCCGACCAGGATCGCGCGGGCCTCGTCATTCATGCCGGCAAGCGCCCCATCGGCCAGCAGCTTCTCCCGGATCCAGCTATCCGAGAAGGGGATCCGCTCTGCCTTATCGCCCTCTTTCAGGGTCAACTTGTGCAGGGGCAGGTCGAGATCAAGCCCCTTCAGCTCGTCCACGGTCCGAAGAACATCGGACAGGTGGATCAGGTCCTTGTTGGCGCTGTTGGGCGTCAGATTCTCCTCCGCGATCCGTTCCAGCCACCAAGACCGGAAGTCGAGGAAATCGGCCCGCGTGAGCCCGGCGATCGGGCGGTCGCCGACAACGTCAACAAAGTTCCGGACAGCCTTTTTCCTTGGATTCTCCCAGCGGCGCCTCTGGTCGGCGCTCTTGCCAAGCACCCGGTCGGGCGTCAGCGCCCAGTACTCCGACAGAGCCTCGGAAACGGTCATCGACGGCACCTTCACCGCCCCAAGCACGGCCGGGGCTGCGACCGCGTTCAGCGTGCCGTCGCGCCGCTGCAGCACCTCCACCCGTGCGAGCAGGTCTTCCAGCGGCAGATCCTCGAGGTCGCGGACTGGCTTGTAGCTCAGTCCATGGCTGGCAGCGATGGCGCGCGCGGCCTCCAGCCGGGCGACCCCATCCTCAGACCGGCCCGCCATCTGCGCCTCCCAGCCCGCAACGAGACTATCCCAGACCGCGGGGGCCTTCTTAGAGGCCTGCTGGCGCGAGTCGGTCTTGAGCGAGACCCAGACCTCACGTCGCGGCTCCACCGAGGCAAACCGGGCCGGCACGCGCCGCCGCAAGTGCCACGTCTTCCCCCGCATCATCAGCTGCATCTCACCCCTCCACATCTGCCCATTGTGTAGCAAGATGTGTAGCGAAATCTGGAAATTTCAAGGGACCCGCAGGCAGGTCAGGGCGCCATACACCCATTAAGTGGCTGAATAAGCTGCGGAAATTTCTTGTCTTGCCCTTAAGCAAGTGGCGGAGAGACAGGGATTCGAACCCTGGGTTCCCGTGAAGGAACAACGGTTTTCGAGACCGCCCCGTTCGACCACTCCGGCACCTCTCCGCGGGGGGTGAGCGGCGGTTTAATGTTGAATTCTGATGGGCGCAAGGGGGGATTTTCAACTTCTTGAGGGAAAGTCGATTTTTCATTGTCTGTCAGACAATTTCCCATAGATTCGTGGGTATGACACATTCTCTTCTAAAACCGCTGGCGCCGCTTTGTGCTGCGCTGTTCATTGGCGTCTTTGCATCCGGGCTTCTGTCTCCGGCCAGGGCCGCTGACCGTGCTGAAGTGACCGCTTTTCTTGAGGTCACTGGATTCGACGTGGCGCTGGACAGTATTGCGCTCTCCGCCGAAAGCGCGCCTGAGATGCTCGGGCTTGAGGCCGGGGATTTTGGGCAGGAGTGGACCCGTCTGGCCGCCCGTGTCTTTGATACAGACCGGATGCGGGCGCTGGCACTGGATATTCTTGTTGAAACGCTGGACGACGCGGCGCTGGATCACGCGGCAGCCTTTTACGCCAGCGATCTGGGGCAACGGTTGGTCGCAGCCGAAAATGCCGCCCATATGGTTGAGGATGACGAGACCAAGCAAATCGCCGGGCAGCGTATCATAGCTGATCTGGTTCAGGACGGGGCTGACAGGCTGGCGCTCCTTCAGCGTATGACCAAGGCGGTTGATGCCGCAGATACCGGTGTCAAAGCAATCCAGCAGATCCAGTTCCGGTTCCTGATGGCGGCCAGTGCTGCCGGGGTGATTGATTTGCAATTGGATGCCGACGGCTTGCGGGCCTGGCAGCAGGAGCAGGCGCCGGGCATGCGGATGGCGCTTAGGGCCTCCAGCATGGCGTCATCCGCCTATGCCTATCAAGATTTTTCCGATGAAGAGGTCCGTTCTTATGTACGGGCGCTGGAAACGCCGCTGATGCAAGAGGTCTATGAACTGCTGAATGCAGTACAGTATGAGATCACCGCCAACCGGTTCGAGGCGCTGGCCTACCAGATGAAGGGGTTGGGGCAGGGCGAAGACATCTAGGCGCGCCAGTTCCGGGCGGCCCTGTCACCCTTTTCCCTCCGGCCCGGCGCACGACATGTATCGGGGCGGCAATCAGTGGTTGACATGAGCCACTTTCTGGATAAAAAGCGCCCATCCCGGCCCGGAATCACTGTGCCGGGTCTATTTGTAATACGGCCCGTACAAGGGTCGCGCTGTTCGAGGCGGCAAAGGTTTAAACACCAAATGCCGAAACACCTGAAGTTCAGGGGCCGAAGGACGCGGTTGAAAAAGGAAAGACGCACATGTTTGCGGTCCTCAAGACTGGCGGCAAGCAGTACAAGGTTCAGGCGGGCGACGTGCTCCGCGTTGAGAAACTTGCTGCAGATGCTGGCGAAAAAATCCAGTTCAACGATGTTCTGATGCTCGGTGGCGACGCCCCCGTGGTCGGCGCTCCCTTTGTTGACGGTGCTGCGGTTCAGGCCGAAGTGATCGATCAGATCAAAGGCGAAAAGCTGATCCATTTCGTCAAGCGTCGTCGTAAGCACTCGTCCAAGCGCACCAAAGGCCACCGTCAGAAGCTGACTCTGGTCAAGATCACCGACATCCTGGCGTCGGGCGCGGACAAATCCGGCGTAAAAGCTGCAACCGGCAAAGGCGCAACCGCACCTGCCGCTGCTGCTCCGGCCGCCAAGAAAGCCGCGGCACCCGCTGCTGCCGGTTCCGACGATCTGACCAAGCTGACCGGCGTCGGCCCTGCCGCCGCAACAAAGCTGAACGACGCTGGTCTGACCAGCTTCGCACAGATCGCGGCCTTGTCGGCAGACGATATTGCTGCTATCGACGCCATCAAAGTGAAGCCCGAATGGGTTGAGCAAGCCAAAGATCTGGCTAAAGGCTAAGGAGATAGACAATGGCACATAAGAAAGCTGGCGGTTCCTCCCGTAACGGCCGCGACTCAGCCGGTCGCCGCCTTGGCGTGAAACTGTATGGTGGCCAGGCGGCCATCGCAGGCAACATCATCGTACGTCAGCGCGGCACCAAGTTTTGGCCGGGCGAAGGCGTTGGTCTGGGCAAAGATCACACCATCTTTGCAACCACCGACGGTGCTGTGACCTTCCACAAGGGCCTTAAAGGCCGTACCTTTATTTCGGTTCTCCCAGTGGCGGAGGCCGCTGAGTAAGCCGAACCCGAAGTGGCAGAAAATATTGAGGGGATCGGTGATAGAGCCGGTCCCCTTTTTCGTTTTAACCAGTAATCCGCAAATGATGTCCGACGGGCAGGGTGCTCCGGGGTGGTCCCGGAAGGAAACGCTCCCAACCGGACGAATTTGCAGCCCGGGGCTGGCGTCAGGCAGATCAGCACCTATCTTGGTGCTTTCCCGGAAAGGCCGTACCGGTCGCCGATCAACGATTGGTCTTTTGAGGAGGAGCAAGGCAATGAGTTTGGATCAGACAGACCAGCAACCGGTCATCGAGACAGAGCGGTTTTTGCTGCGTCCGCTGCGCAAATCGGACGCGGGTCTGATCGCGCATTACGCGGGGGATGAACGGGTGGCGCGGATGACCACCTCGATCCCGCATCCGTTGCCCCCCGGCGCTGTCGAGGCCTATGTGGCCCGCGCCATGGCTCCGGATCGCGAGGAGGACATCTGGGCCATCGACGGCACCCCGTCGGGCGGAGATGAGCTGAAGGGCGTAATTGGGCTGAAGCGGATGGACCGCAACCAGTCCGAAGTTGGCTTCTGGATCGCACCGGCGTTCTGGAACACCGGCTTGGCCTCCGAAGCCCTTGAGGCGCTCGTGCAGGCCAATCCCTTGGGCAATGCTGCGATGTTTGCCTCGGTGTTTCAGGACAATCCGGCCTCGGCCCGGGTCCTGATCCATTGCGGGTTCGAATATCTTGGTGATGCAGAGACTTTCTGCGTGGCCCGGGACTCGACCGTGCCGACCTGGACCTACAGCAGAAAACAGTGATTGGCGGCTCTTCCCCAATGGGATAAGCCAATCGCAAAACCATGGCATGGGGTGCTCAATGCCCCTGTCCACAATCGAAAGCTGCGGAGCCGCCGCCCGGCGATCTGCACGAAGGAGCTGACATGAAATTCCTCGATCTGGCAAAGGTCTATATTCGCTCCGGCGCAGGCGGAAACGGGTGTATCAGCTTCCGGCGTGAGAAATACATCGAACACGGTGGCCCCGATGGTGGCGACGGTGGCAAGGGCGGCTCGGTCTGGGTTGAGGCCGTGGACGGGCTCAACACCCTGATCGACTTCCGCTACCAGCAGCATTTCTTTGCCAAGAACGGTCAATCCGGCATGGGGCGTCAGCGCACCGGCAAGGATGGCGACGATATCATCCTGCGGGTGCCGGTCGGCACCGAAATTCTGGATGAGGATGAAGAAACCGTACTGGCGGATATGACTGAACTCGGCCAGCGTGTGCTGCTGGCCAAGGGCGGCAATGGCGGCTTTGGCAACCTGCATTTCAAAACCTCGGTGAACCAGGCGCCGCGCCGTGCAAATCCCGGTCAGGAAGGCGTCGAGCGCACCATCTGGCTGCGACTGAAACTGATCGCGGATGCCGGCCTGCTGGGTTTGCCGAATGCGGGAAAATCGACCTTCCTGTCGGCGACCTCCAACGCGCGGCCCAAGATTGCCGATTATCCCTTTACCACCCTGCATCCGAACCTTGGCGTGGTTGGCGTTGATAACGCTGAATTCGTGGTTGCCGATATTCCGGGCCTGATCGAAGGCGCCCATGAGGGACGCGGGATCGGTGACCGGTTCCTGGGCCATGTGGAACGCTGCGCGGTGCTGCTGCATCTGGTGGACGGCACCTCGGAAACGCTGGTCGAGGATTACCACACCATCGTTGGAGAGCTCGAAGCCTATGGCGGCGAGTTGGCGGAAAAGCCTCGGATCACTGCGCTGAACAAGGTGGACGCGCTGGATGACGAGGAGCGCGCCGCGGCGCATGCCGCCCTCGAGGCGGCCGTCGGCGGGCCGGTGCATCTGATGTCTGGCGTCAGCCGCCACGGGTTGACCGACGTGCTGCGCACCCTTCGCAGCCAGATCAAAGAGGATCGCCTGCGTTTGAAGCCCGAGGAAGAGGAAGAGACGTGGCAGCCCTGAGCGACGCCCGGCGCATCGTCATCAAGATCGGCTCGGCGCTGTTGGTAGACCGAGCCAGCGGTCAACTGCGCTCTGGCTGGCTGCATTCCCTTGCCAATGACGTGGCCTGGCTTAAATCGCTGGGCAAGGATGTGGTGATCGTCTCCTCCGGCTCGATCGCGCTGGGGCGCGGGGTGCTCGATCTGCCGCGCCGCGAATTGCCGCTGGAGCAATCTCAGGCCGCTGCTGCGGTGGGCCAGATCCGCCTTGCTCGTGCCTATGAGGAAGCGCTGGCACCGCATGGGATCACCACCGCGCAGGTGCTGGTCACGCTGGAGGACAGTTCGGACCGGCGCAGGTACCTGAATTCCCGGGCGACGCTGGAAACCCTGATTGGTCTGGGCGCGGTGCCCATCGTCAACGAGAATGACACCATCGCCACCGACGAGATCCGTTATGGCGACAACGACAGGCTGGCGGCGCAGGTCGCTGTAACCGTCGGGGCAGATACGCTGGTCCTGTTGTCGGATGTCGATGGGTTCTACAGCGCCAACCCCGCGATCGATCCCGAGGCCCGCCGGTTCGACCGGATCGAAGAGATCACACCCGAGATCGAAGCCATGGCCGGCGACGGGGTGTCGGGCCTGTCCAAAGGTGGCATGATAACAAAATTGATGGCGGCCAAGATGGCCACGGCGGCCGGTTGCGCCATGGTGATCACTGAAGGTTCGGCCCTTAACCCACTGAAAGCGCTAGAGGACGGTGTTCTCTGTACCTGGTTCGTGGCGCAGGGCGATCCGCAAGCCGCGCGCAAACGCTGGATCGCAGCGATGAAGACGCGCGGCGTGATCACGATTGACGAAGGGGCCGCCAACGCCCTGATGAACGGCAACAGCCTGCTGCCTGCCGGGGTGCGCTATGTAGAGGGGGACTTTGGCCGCGGGGAACCGCTGGCCATCCTCGGCCCAGACGGGCGCAAACTGGGGCAGGGCTTGTCGCGCTATACCGGTGACGAGGCCCGCGCCATTCAGGGGCGCCAGTCGGCCGAGATCGAAGCGACGCTTGGCTATCCGGGCCGGGCCGCATTGATCCACCGGGACGACATCGCCTTCTGATCTTCTTCTTTATGGAATTTCCCTCGCGGTTCGCAGTAGTCTGTGACCCGAGGACGTCAAAGGCATGATACCGATGAAAGACACCGATGATATTCAGGCTCTGATGGCTGAGCTTGGCAAAAATGCAAGGAAAGCTGCGGAAAAACTGGCCACAGCCAGTGCCGAACGCAAGGAAAAGGCCCTTCTGGCCGCAGCAGATGCGGTCTGGCAGCAGCGTGACCAGATCATTGCCGCCAATGAAAAGGATATGGAGTTCGGGCGCTCCAAAGGGCTTTCGCCGGCCATGATGGACCGGCTGATGCTGGATGAGGCGCGTATTCAGGGCATCGTCGATGGCTTGCGCGCCGTGGCAGGTCAGAGTGATCCGGTGGGTGAGGTGCTGGAGGAATGGACGCAGCCCTCGGGCCTTCGGATTCAGCGGGTCCGGACGCCTCTGGGCGTGATCGGAGTGATCTATGAAAGCCGTCCCAATGTGACAGCGGATGCCGGCGCGCTGTGCCTGAAATCCGGCAATGCGGTGATCCTGCGCGGCGGCTCTGAAAGCTTCCATTCGGCGCGTGCCATCCATGCCTGCCTTGCCGAAGGGCTGAAGGCGGCGGATCTGCCGGAAACCGCGGTGCAGTTGGTGCCGACCCGTGACCGCGCGGCGGTGCAGGAATTGCTGACCATGACCGATTACGTCGACGTGATCGTGCCCCGCGGCGGCAAAGGGCTAGTTGGGCTGGTGCAGCGCGAAGCGCGGGTGCCGGTCTTTGCCCATCTCGAAGGCATCGTACATATCTATCTCGACAAATCTGCCGACCCGCAAAAGGCGCTGGACGTGGTGCTGAACGCGAAAACCCGGCGCACCGGGATCTGCGGCGCCGCCGAATGTCTGCTGATCCATCAGGACATCGCCGAAACCGTCGGCAAGGATGTCCTGACTGCCTTGGCTACAGCTGGCGTCGAAATCCACGCTGAGGAAGGTCTGCCTGGCCCCGGGAACATGGTTGTCGCCACATCCGAGGATTGGGGTAAAGAGCATCTGGACGCCATCATCTCGGCCCGTCAGGTCGCCGATATCGACGAGGCAATCGCCTATATCCGGACGCATCATTCCCAGCATACCGATTGCATCCTGACCGAGGATGAGGCGGCTGTGGATCAGTTCTTTGCCGAACTCGACAGTGCCATCCTGATGCACAATGCCTCGACCCAGTTTGCCGATGGTGGTGAGTTCGGCATGGGCGCGGAAATCGGTATCGCAACCGGCAAGATGCACGCCCGTGGTCCGGTGGGCGCGGCGCAGTTGACCAGTTTCAAATATCTGGTGCGCGGCGACGGAACCACGCGCGCCTGAGGTCCAAATGAAACGCAAAACGCCACCCGCTTGGGTGGCGTTTTCTATTCTAAAAATCGTTTGAATCAGAAGAAGATCGAGATCTTTTCCAGCGCCTGCTCGACCTTCAGGTCCCGCTCTGCCTGCTTTGCGGCGTAGGGCAGCATCGCGAACTGGACCTGCGCGGGGGAGATCTTCACCTCTGCGTTGTCATCGCTGAGGCGCGCCCAGAGCGCATCATCCACATTCAGTTTCGGACCTTCGCCGATGACGGTCCAATGCCCATCCGCGCAAAGCACGGTGATGGTACCGCCATAGGGCAGGGCGCTTTCCAAGCAGAGCGCGGCAAGGAAGGCCATGCGGACCTCACTGCGGCTGGATCCTTCGAGAGGGGCCCACTGGTAGCTGAGCCGCCCGCCCTTACTGACGTCATCCAGAACCGAAACAACCTCGGCGCGGCCCATCTGCTGATCACCTGCGGCGCCAAAGGCAATGCGGAAAAACCGGATGCGGGCATTGGCATTGGTCACGCTGTCGGAAATCAGCTCCATCTCGGGACCGGAAACTTCGCCTGACATTCCAAGCAGTTCAAGGCCGTTGTTGATGGCGCCGATAGGGCTGATAAGATCGTGGCAGATCCGCGACCCTATCAATGCAGGCAGATCTTCATTATCTACAGCCATGTAATATCCTCCGAATTGGGCCAATTCAAATGACTGACCTCAATGCAATCCTTTCGCCGGGCATGTACGTGAAACACCCGGAACACCCGGAATGGGGGCTCGGGCAGGTACAGTCCAATGCCGCAGGCAAAATCACCGTCAATTTTCGGGACCAGGGCAAGCTCGTGTTCGATGGACGCCAAGTGGCCCTTGTTCCAGTGTTTGAGCCATAATGGTTTACGGCCAGTTAATAAACCCATTTCGGTTTTGTTAAACTCTTGCCTGTTTCAAAGCAGATACGCTATCTGCAGGGCAGCTTCGACCACCGAGAATTCCGATGCCTGACACCCCTTCCGACTTCTCTGTGCGCCTGGCCCGGACCAAAGAAGATCTGCGCGCGGCGCAGGCACTGAGGTATCAGGTTTTTGTGACCGAGCTGGGCGGAGATGGGGAACTTGTCGATCACGCGGCCGGGCTTGAACGTGATCGGTTTGACCCGTTTTTCGATCATATGCTGCTGACGGACACCAGCAGCGATCAGGTGGTGGGCGTCTATCGCCTGCTGACCAGCGACCGCGCAGCAGAAGTCGGGCAGTTCTATTCCGAGGATGAGTATGATCTGACACCGCTCAAATCCTCGGGCCGCAGGTTGCTGGAACTGGGCCGGTCCTGCCTGCACCCGGAGTATCGCGGCGGCGCGGGGATGTTCCACCTGTGGAACGGTCTGGCGCAATACGTTGCCGCGCATGAGATAGAGGTTCTGTTTGGCGTCGCCAGCTTCCCCGGTACCGACGCGCAGGACCTGGCTGCCTCTTTGACGATGCTGCATCACAACCATCTTGCGCCGCCGGATCTGCGGGTGCGTTCGCGCGTTTACCAGCCAATGGATCTAATTGATCCGCAGCAACTGGACCGGCGCAAGGCGATGGTGGATATGCCAGCGCTGATCAAGGCCTACCTGCGTCTGGGCGGTTTTGTCGGCGACGGCGCATTTGTTGACCACACATTCAACACCACGGACGTCTGTCTGGTTCTGGATACCGAGCGGATGAACGCGCGTCAGAAGCGGATCTATACCGGCGGCGGGGGCGCATGAGCCTGCGATGAGCCCGGTTTGGCACAGTGATGAGGCGCCTGATCCGGTGCGGATCGGTCCGCTCGGGTGGGCGCTGGTGTGCTTTCGGGTTCTGGTGCTTGGAACGCTGGTATTTGGTGGGCTACTTGTTCTGCTGCTGGTACGGCTGATCGAATATCCGCTGTGTGGGCTGCACCGCCCCGTGACGCCTTTCATTACCCAATTCGTCTGCCGCAATGCCTTCCGGGTGCTGGGTATGGGGTTTTCCACCACCGGCGCCCTCATGCAGCAGCGCGGGGCCGTCGTGGCCAACCATACGTCCTGGCTGGATATTTTTGCGCTCAACGCGCGCAAGCGGATTTATTTCGTCTCCAAGGCCGAGGTCGCAGGGTGGCCCGGCATCGGTTGGCTGGCGCGGGCGACCGGAACCGTGTTCATCGACCGCAACCCCAAGAAAGCCAAAGAGCAAACCCTGCTGTTCGAAGAGCGCCTGAAGGCCGGGCACAAGCTGTTGTTCTTTCCTGAAGGCACCTCGACCGATGGCCTCAGGGTTTTGCCATTCAAAACAACACTCTTCGCCGCGTTCTTTAGTGACCACCTGCGCGATTTCATGCATGTCCAGCCGGTATCGGTGGTGTTCTTCGCCCCCAGCGGTGCGCCGGACCGGTTCTATGGCTGGTGGGGTGATATGGAGTTTGGGCCGCATCTGCTGAAGACCCTCGCCGCAATCCGACAAGGCCGAGTTGAGCTGATGTACCACCCGCCGCTACGCGTTGCTGATTTTTCAAATCGCAAAGATCTGGCGGCGGCCTGCGAGGCCCAAGTGCGCGCAGGCCATGAGCAGTTGCGGGCAAAGGCAGCGAAATAAGCCTTGCGCCCCTGTCAAAGGTGACTTATACGCGCGCCATCGAACCCGCAGGCGGGGTTTGGGCCGATTTGGGGGAGACATCCCCAACGGCCCGCCGGTTGGAGCATCCGCTCTGAGACCCCCGCCGAGGATTAAACCGGAAAAGGAAAAGATAGCATGGCTCTTCCCGAGTTCACCATGCGTCAGCTGCTCGAAGCTGGCGTTCACTTCGGCCACCAGACTCAGCGCTGGAACCCGCGCATGTCGCCCTTCATCTATGGCGCGCGCAACGGCATCCACATCATGGACCTCACCCAGACCGTTCCGATGCTGGACCAGGCTCTGCAGGTTGTTCGTGACACCGTTGCAAAAGGCGGCCGTATCCTGTTCGTCGGCACCAAGCGTCAGGCGGCTCAGCCGATTGCAGACGCGGCAGAGAAGTCGGCTCAGTACTACATGAACCACCGTTGGCTGGGCGGCACGCTCACCAACTGGAAAACCGTTTCCCAGTCGATCAACCGTCTGAAGGAAATCGACGAGAAGATGGAAACCGGTGCCGAAGGCCTCACCAAGAAAGAGCGCCTGGGCATGGAACGTGACCAGACCAAACTGCAGGCCTCGCTCGGCGGGATCCGCGAAATGGGCGGCGTGCCGGACCTGCTGTTCGTCATCGACGTGAAAAAAGAAGCGCTGGCCATCGCCGAAGCCAAGAAACTGGGTATCCCGGTTGTGGCAATCGTCGATACCAACTGCTCGCCCGATGGCGTCGACTACATCATCCCCGGCAACGACGACGCATCCCGCGCCATCGCTCTGTACTGCGATCTGGTTGCCCGCGCTGCGCTGGATGGCATGTCCGCACAGCTGGGTGCAGCTGGTGTTGACCTTGGCGCCCTGGAAGAAGCTCCCGAAGAGGAAGCTGTTTCCGAGGAAGCTCAGGCCTGATCCTGCCTGTCACAGATTTGACATCAGGGGCAGGGTATTTCCTGCCCCAATTCCGTTTCGATTTGAGGAGAGCCTAACATGGCAATCACAGCAGCACTCGTGAAAGAACTGCGCGACTCGACCGGCGCCGGCATGATGGACGCCAAAAAAGCGCTGACCGAAACCAATGGCGACATGGAAGCAGCCGTCGACTGGCTGCGCACCAAAGGTCTCGCTAAAGCCGCCAAGAAATCCGGCCGCACCGCAGCCGAAGGCCTGGTCGCTGTCGTCGTCGAAGGTGGCAAGGGCGTCGCCGTTGAAGTGAACTCGGAAACCGACTTCGTTGCGAAGAACGGCGAATTCCAGGAAATGGTTGCCGGCATCGCCAAGGCAGCTCTGAGCGTTGATGGCGTCGACGGTCTGAACGCGGCCGATCTGGGTGGTAAATCCGTTGCTGACACCCTGACCGACAAGATCGCCACCATCGGCGAAAACATGACCCTGCGCCGGATGGCCAAGATCGAAGGCGAAACTGTTGTGTCCTACGTGCACAACGCTGCCGCTGACGGCATGGGCAAAATCGGTGTCCTGGTTGCAATGACCGGTGGCGACGAAGCCTTTGGCAAGCAGGTTGCAATGCACATCGCCGCGGTTAACCCCGCTGCCCTGAGCGAAGCTGATATGGACCCGGCGGTTGTCGAGAAAGAGAAGCAAGTTCAGATGGACATCGCCCGTGAATCCGGCAAGCCGGAGCAGGTGATCGAGAAGATGATCGTTGGCCGCATGAAGAAATTCGTTGCGGAATCGACCCTGCTGAACCAGCAGTTCGTCGTGAATCCCGACCTGACCGTCGAAGCCGCTGCCAAGGAAGCTGGCGCCACCGTGACCGGTTTCATCCGTGTTGAGGTTGGCGAAGGCATCGAAGTCGAAAAAGAAGATTTCGCAGCTGAAGTCGCAAAAGCGGCTCAGGGCTAATCTGCCTAGACAGACTTTAAAGGGGCCGGTGGGGAAACCTACCGGCCTCTTTTGCGTTTCTGGAGCACTTTGATGGGGTAGAGGATCGTGTCTCAGAGCGAGGAACGTCTGAGCCAGCCCAGGGCGAATAGGGGATGTGATCGGGGAATATGGGGCCCCACTGATAGGGATGGATGGGACCCCAAAAACATGATCACCGACGCTGAGTATAAGCGTCGGCAACCACACAGGTCGGAGAGCCTTGGTATTACAAGGGTCGTTTCCCAAAGTTCCTAGGCTAAAGCCACCACTCACGGAACATTTACAGACTGCGTTTTTTTGTACGAAATCGGTAGTAGTGTATTCCTTACCTATTTGACGCTCTTTAGCGTCTGGCAGGCTTAAACCTCCCCAGCGGAAACTCACAATAGGCGGGCCGGGTAGGGGGGATGCCGTCAGGATTCCATCACATACATCTGGTTGTGCAAGGCTGCCTTGAGGACGGCCTGGGCCGTTGTCTCCACTGCCAGCGCGTCCCGGGCCAGGCGCAGGTGCTTTTCGACCGTGGCCGGGGTCAGGCCCATGAGGATCGCGATGTCCTGCGTCGTCTTGCCATCTCCGACCCATTGCAGCGCTTCCCGTTGACGTTTGGTGAGGGCCCGGTTCGGAGGGCTATAGGGCAGGGTGAGGATTTTCAGATGCGCCACGTTGTTCATCAGGATGATATCGCTGCCGTGTTCAACCCAGATCGCATCGACCTCGTCCTGGGACAGCTCACTGCGTGCAGCCAGCGAGATCGCACCTTTGAAACGCGCCGAATTGGAATGAAAGCTGACCGTATAGCCCGCGTTCATCTTCATCTTTCTGTTGAACTCCAGCACCCGTTCGCCATCCGGGCCAAGCTCACCATTCTCGATCATCCTCTGAATCAGATGCCAGCTGCCGGCGCCTTCGTTTTCCAGTGCCCAGCGCAGCATCGGCGCGCTGGAATAAAGGCCCCGGTGCAGGAACCCGTTCAGGTACTCCGGCGAATGGTTGGACAGCACGACAAAATCTTCCGGATCCCCCAGAGAGGTTTCTGTCTTGTAGCGAGTGTATCCGTAAATCAGCCTGTCAAATTCGAACTTTGCCATCTGATCCACGTGCCCATGCCACAGCTCTTCGAGCGTCTTGGCCCCGCACACGAAATGCAGATAGTCAGAAAGGTTCATTCAGGCTCCGCCTCTCGTTCAAAATGCTTGGCTAGGGCATCGATGGCAAACAAATACCCCTGTGTTCCAAAACCGCAAATCTGGCCGATGACGGCACGCGAGATATATGACCTGTGGCGAAACTCTTCGCGGGCGTGGATATTGGATAGGTGGACCTCCACGGCCGGAATTTCAACCGAAAAGAGAGCGTCCATTAGCGCAATTGACGTATGCGTGTACGCGCCAGCGTTCAGGATGATCCCGGAATGGGTGCCGCGCGCCGCATGAATGGCATCCAGCAACACACCTTCGTGATTGGATTGCAGGCAGACAGCCTCAAGGCCCTGCGATCTGGCATGGGCAACGCAGGCTGCTTCGGCCATTTCCAGAGTTTCCCGTCCGTAGACTTCCGGCTGGCGCGTCCCCAGAAGATTAAGATTCGGACCATTGAGGATCAGAATACTGCGCATCGCATCATCCTTGTGCAGTTCATGTCCCGGAAACTACAGGAGAACTTTATTAAAAGCGACGGCGTATATGCGCCTTTTTGAACGTGTTCCTACTTTGTTACAGAGAGTTTACTTGGGGGAAGGTGCAGCGCCATCATCCGGCCTCCTGTGGTGCTGCACCCCAAATGTTAATCGTTGGTCAGCACGATTTTACCCAGCGCCTTGCGGTCCTGAACCATGTTCAGCGCAGTAGCAGCATCCTGCATCTTCAGGGTTTCGCTGATACGTGGTTTGATCTTGCCCTGCTCGTAAAGGACGAACAATTCAGCCATGTTTTCTGCATGGCCCTTGGGGTCACGATAGACAGAGGCCCCCCAGAACACGCCTACGATATCACAACCTTTGAGAAGCGGCAGGTTCATTGGGATTTGCGCGATGCCGGCCGGGAAGCCAACGACCAGAAACCGGCCTTCCCAGGCCACCGCCCGCAAGGCTGGTTCAGAATAGGCGCCGCCCACGGAGTCATAGACTACATCAACACCATCTTTTCCCGACAAGGATTTGATCTGAGACGAAAACTCTTTCTGCTGGCCCTTGTCGAGGCTGCGACCGTAGACCAGCGTTTCATCCGCTCCAACCTCGCGGCAGAAGGCAGCCTTGTCGTCCGAAGACACCGCCGCGATCACCTTGGCGCCCATCCCTTTGCCCAGTTCGATGGCAGCCACGCCGACACCGCCGGCAGCCCCCAGGATCAAAAGGCTTTCGCCCGGTTTCATATGCGCGCGGTCCTTCAGCGCGTGATAGGATGTGCCATAGGTAAAAACGAAACAGGCGGCGTCCTCAAACGGCATCGCGTCGGGAATACGGATCGCCTGCGCTGCGTCGATGCAGCGATGGGTCGCAAATCCACCATGGCCTGTCAGTGCCAGAACCCTATCCCCAATGGCGTAGCCTTCGACACCCTCACCAATGGCGGCGACCACTCCGGCGATTTCACCGCCGGGCGCAAAGGGGCGCGGGGGCTTCATCTGATAGAGGTCCTGAATGATCAGCGTGTCGGGAAAATTGACGCCGGCGGCACGGATTTCTACCAACAATTCCCCCTTGGCGGGCGCCGGGTCCGGTAGCTCTGTCCATGTCAGACTCTCGGGTCCGCCGGGCTCGATGCTGAGCATTGCTTTCATGTTTTTTCCTCTTCCCACCAGTGTCAGATGCCAAAATTACGTAAAGTCTTGGGGCTGTCTGGAGCGTTGTCAATGGAATAGCGAAATGCAATTCTGCTATGTGAAACATCACGAGCCGAGTGGAACCATGGGGGGAGATCATGACCACGAGTACACAGCCGGAGTTTGCGGATACACCTGAGTTTCGCAAGCAAATCCGGGCATGGCTGGAGGAGAATTGCCCCGACGAAATGCGCGATGGCGCCAGTGGCGAAGGTGCCATCTGCTGGGGCGGCAAGACTTGGGAGTTTTCCTCTCCCGCGCAGAAACTCTGGCTGGATCGCTGCGCTGCTGCCGGACTGACGGTTCCAACCTGGCCGCGTGCCTATGGCGGCGCAGGCCTGTCCCGAGCGCAGGACAAGGTCCTGAAAGAGGAAATGGCCGAGCTAGGCGCGCGCTCACCCCTTGATAGTTTCGGAATCTGGATGCTTGGTCCGGCCCTTTTGAAGTTCGGCAGCGAAGAGCAGAAGCAAACCTACCTGCCGCCCATTGCCCGCGGTGAAATCCGTTGGTGTCAGGGTTATTCTGAGCCGGGCGCGGGTTCTGATCTTGCTGGGGTTCAGTCCCGGGCCGAGGATCGAGGCGATCACTGGCTGGTCAATGGGCAGAAGATCTGGACCTCCTATGCGGACAAGGCCGATTGGATCTTTGCACTGCTGCGCACCGACCGCGACGCGCCCAAGCATAAGGGCATTTCCTTTATCCTGATGGATATGAGTTCAAAAGGGGTTTCGACCCGTCCGATCCGGCTGATTTCCGGCGCCTCGCCATTTTGCGAAACCTTCTTTGATGACGTCGAGGTGCCGAAATCTCAGGTGGTCGGGGACGTGAATCGGGGCTGGGACGTGGCCAAATACCTGCTGACTCACGAACGCGAGATGATCAGCGCCGGTGGGCAGACCATGGGCGCGGGCCGGGCGCTGGGAGCGGTTCTGGCCGATGCGGAAACCGGCCAAAGCGATCCGGTGCTGCGCGCCGACGCGATGCGCACGGAAGTCGACGCATTGGCGATGGAGATGACGCTGGAACGCTACAAGGATCAGGCTGAAGGCGGGCAGGGCGTCGGTGATGCCTCTGCGATGCTGAAATATGCCGGAACCGAACTCAACAAACGCCGACTGGAACTGGTGATGGCCGCAGGCGGCAGCGATGCACTGGACTGGGATGACGGGCGTGCGCCCTCCTGGCTGCGCACCAAGGCGAACTCGATCGAGGGCGGCACCTCCGAGGTGATGCTGTCGATCATTTCCCGCCGCATTCTGGGGCTTCCGGGGTAAGACTGATGCTGAAACTCATTCAAACTGAAGAAGAAATCATGCTGCAGGAAGCCGCCCGGGGGCTTTTGGACAGATCCGCTCCAGTCTCGCGCCTGCGGGAGTTGCGCGACGCCAACCAGACCCGCGACGATGCCTTATGGCAGGAAATGGTCGATGCGGGCTGGGCCGGGATTTTGGTCCCGGAAAGCGCAGGCGGCGCTGACATGGGGCATGCCGCCGCCCATGTGCTGGCAGGTGAAATGGGCCGGACGCTTGCCGTCAGTCCGTTCCTGAGTACGGCGGTCATGGCGGCGACGGTGTTGCGGCGGCTTGATGATCCACGATGTCAGGCTGCGCTGGCGCAGATTGCCAGCGGCGCGCGGACCTATGCCATTGCTGTCGATGAAGGCTCCAAGTTCAACCCGGAGCGCATTGAGCTCACTGCAGAAAAGCGGGGCAACGGCTACGTCCTGAAGGGCGAAAAACGCTTCGTCGTGGATGGAGGGAATGCCGATCACGTGCTGGTTCTGGCGCAAAGCGAGGACGGCCCGTGCTTGTTTGATCTGCCAGCAGACCGCGCGGGGCTGAGGCGCAACGTATCTGCGATGATCGACAGCCGCGACGCGGCGCGGCTCGAGTTTGATGATGTTGCCGTTTCGGGCGACGAATTGCTCGGCGCTGCCGGGGATGGCGCGGCGCTGTTGCGTTATGGGCTGGAGGCCGGGCAGGCTGCGCTTGCCGCCGAAAGCACCGGGCTGGCGCAGGCGGCGTTTGCCATGACCACCGAATACTTGAAAGTGCGCAAGCAGTTCGGCGTCACCATCGCCAGTTTTCAAGCCTTGCAACACCGCGCCGCGCATCTGTGGTGCGAGATCGAGCTGACAACCTCGGCCGTGCTGCAGGCGGGCCGGATGCTGGACGCCGATCCTGAGGCTGCCACACTCGCTGTATCGGTGGCCAAGGCACGCGCCACAGATACTGCGCAGTTGGCGGCGCGCGAAGGCGTCCAGATGCATGGCGGGATCGGCATGACCGACGCCTATGACATGGGATTCTATATGAAACGCGCCCGCGTCGCGGCAGAGTGGCTGGGCGATTACGGCTACCACGCCGCCCAGGTGGCGCAGCTGCGCGGATTTTAAAGGATACGATATGATGGATCTGTTTTCACTGGAGGGCAAAACCGCCCTGATCACCGGCGGCGCCACGGGTATTGGCCGCATGGCAGCCGAGGCGATGGTGCGGGCCGGGGCACGGGTGCTGATCGCATCGCGGAAAGGCGACGCCTGCGTCGCGGTCGCAGAAGAGCTGAACGCGATGGATGCGCCGGGATCGGCCGAAGGTTTTGCCGCCGATATCGGCACGGTCGAAGGGATCGATGCGCTGGTTGAGGAAATCAAGACCCGCGCACCTGCGCTGCATATTCTGATGAACAATTCCGGGGTGACCTGGGGCGCGCCACTGGGGCAGTTTCCCCATCAGGCCTGGGAAAAGGTGATGTCGGTCAACGTCGCAGGGGTCTTCGATCTGACACAAAAACTGCTGCCGCTGCTGATTGCCTCCTCGGATGCGGATGATCCGGCGCGGGTGATCAACGTCGGTTCGGTCATGGGAGAAATCCCGATGGGTGATGGCGCCTACAGCTATGCCGCGTCAAAGGCCGCGGTGATCCATATGTCCAAAATCCTGGCCAAGGAGCTGGCCCATCAGCACGTCACCGTCAATGCGCTGGCACCGGGGCCGTTTGTGTCGCGGATGACCGCCTTTGCCACTGGCGATGAGGAGAAGCGTGAAAAGGTCGGCAATGATGTGCCGCTCGGCCGCGTCGGGCGGGACGATGACATCGCCGGCTGCGTGCTGTTTCTAGCCGGGCGCGGTGGGTCCTACGTCACCGGCGCAGTCATCCCCGTATCCGGCGGTATCAATGTGATGTCGGGGCACAACCTGTTCCAAAGCGCGCTCGATTAACGCATAAAAACAAAGACTTGAGGTTAAAAGATGACTGACGCCACCTGGTCCCGGAATGAGGATCACCTGCCAGCTGCCCTGCGTGGATTGCGAATTCCGTTGATCGCATCGCCGCTGTTTATCATTTCGGTGCCGGAGCTGGTGATCGCCCAGTGCAAGGCTGGGATCATCGGGGCCTTTCCGGCGCTGAACGCACGCGAAGCTGAGGGTGAGCCGCCATTACTGGAGGCCTGGCTTAAGCAGATCACCGAAGAGCTGGACCGCCACAATCAGGAAAACCCGGACCGTCCGGCAGCGCCCTTTGCGGTCAATCAGATCGTGCACCGGTCCAATACCCGGCTGGAACGGGATCTGGAGATCTGCACCCGCTGGAAGGTTCCCGTGTGGATCACCTCTCTTGGCGCGCGCCCCGAGGTGAACGAGGCAGCACATTCCTGCGGCGGCGTGGTGCTGCACGATGTGATTAACAACCGCTTTGCCAAGAAGGCGATCGAAAAAGGCGCCGACGGTCTGGTGGCCGTGGCCGCCGGTGCCGGTGGCCACGCCGGGCAGCAATCGCCCTTTGCCCTGATCCGCGAGATCCGCAGCTGGTTCGATGGTCCACTGGCCTTGTCGGGCGCCATTGCGACGGGCGAGTCCCTGTTGGCAGCGCGTGCCATGGGCGCCGATTTCGGCTATGCCGGCTCGCCCTTTATCGCCACGCATGAGGCAAACGCCCAAAGCGAATACAAGGACATGATCGTCGAATCCGGCGCCGAGGATATTGTCTATTCCTCTTTGTTTACCGGGGTTTGGGGGAACTATCTAAAGAAATCCGTGTCCCGTGCAGGTATGGACCCGGACAACCTGCCGACGGCGGATGCCTCCTCGATGAACTTTGGCAGCGGGTCGTCCAAACCAAAGGCTTGGAAAGAGATCTGGGGGTCCGGGCAAGGCATCGGCGCGGTGACCGAGGTTTGCTCGACTGCGGATCTGGTGGACCGTTTCGACCGCGAATACCGCGCCGCAGGGGCGCGGCTGGCGGCAGAGTTTACAGGCTGACCCATGGCAGAAATTCTTGTGGTCCGGCACGGGCAAGCCTCTTTCGGTGCGGACAACTACGATGAGTTGAGCGAAAAGGGCCGCAATCAGGGGCGCCTGTTGGGCGATACCCTGCGGGCGATGGGCTGGACCCCGGATCGCGCCATCACCGGCTCTCTGGCACGGCAGAAACAGACGTTGCAGGAAATGGGATTTGACGTCGCCCCGGAAGAGCATGCAGGCTGGAATGAATATGATTTCCACGATTTGCTGCACAGCCGGTTCGGCGGGCAGGCCCCATCCGAGGTGATCCAGGACCGCAAAACCCATTTTCGCGCCCTGCGCGAGACACTTGCAGAATGGCAGCAGGGCGGCGTGTCCGGTGCCTCGGAAAGTTGGGCAGAGTTCATCGCGCGGGTTGAGGCCGCGCGTCAACATGCGGCAGAAACAGAGGCCGAACGTGTCTTGGTGGTGAGTTCCGGCGGGGTAATTGCCCGGCTTGTCGCCGCCACGTTGCAGGTTCCGGACAGCCAGATGATTGCCCTGAACCTGCAGGTCAAAAACACCTCCCTGACCCGGTTCATTTCCGGAAGGGGTAAGTTTTTCCTGCATGAATTCAATTCAGTACCGCACTTTCATGATGCAGAGCGCGCAAAGCTGATGAGCTATAGCTGAAGGAGCAAGAGATGAGCAGCGATACCCAGACCCTGGACATTGATGCAATCCGGACTTTTCTTGATGGACGTCTTCCCGGCTTTGACGGCGCGGTCGAGGTGCAAAAATTCGCAACCGGACAGTCGAACCCGACCTTCCTGATTAAAACGCCAGCGGGGCAATACGTGCTGCGGCGCAAGCCGCCGGGGGTTTTGCTGAAATCTGCCCATGCGGTGGACCGCGAATTCCGGGTGCAAAAGGCGCTCGCGGATACCGATGTGCCGGTGGCCCGGATGCATCTGCTGTGCGAGGACGACAGCGTGATCGGATCGGCCTTCTACATCATGGACCACGTTGCGGGGCGCAATTTCACCGATCCGGTGATGGGCGATACCGATCCCGCCACCCGCGGCGCAGTGATCGACGATATGAACCGGGTGCTCGCGGCGCTGCATGACGTCGATGTCGACGCGGTGGGGCTTTCGGACTATGGGCCGCCCGGCAACTATTTCGAACGTCAGCTGGGCCGTTGGACCAAGCAATACAAAGCCTCGGAAACCCGGACCATCCCAGAGATGGACGAACTGATGAAGTCCCTTGAGGAACAGATGCCCGCCGATGACGGTCAGCGCGGTCTGGTCCATGGCGATTACCGCATCGACAATATGATCTTCAGCGCCGATGAGCCGCGCTGCCTTGCGGTGCTGGATTGGGAGCTTTCGACCATCGGACATCCCTATGCCGATCTGGCGGGTGTGATCATGCAGTGGCAGATGCCGCCGGGACAAGAGGGGCGCGGATTGGCCGGTCTGGATCGCAAGGCGCTTGGCCTGCCGTCGGATCAGGAGTTCATCGAGGCCTATTGCCGCCGCCGTGGCCTGCCGGAGATCGACAACTTCGGCTTCTATCTCTCGTTCAGCTTTTTCCGGATGGCGGGCATTCTTCAAGGGGTCCTGAAACGCGCGCTGGATGGCAACGCATCGAATCCGGAACGCGCGCGCAAGTTGGGAGATTTTGTTCCCATCTTCGCGCAAAGTGGACTCAACGCACTGAGCAGCACCAAGTAAGGCGACACGCTGGGCAGGGCGGGTCACTTGCCGCTGCCGCATGGCTGCTCGCCGCTTTGCGGTCTTATAGAGGTCGCCAGTCTTGGCGGCCGTTTTTCAAGAATTTCTGATTTTTACACGCGGCGGGCCAACGACTTGCGTGGTTTTACGTATCTCTTAACACTCGACCCGTAGCCAAAGGCTGCGCATTATGGACTGAAACATGGGTTGTGGTTCGCCGCGGCCAATTGGGAGGAACACGTCAATGACAGAGGCTGGCTGGCTGAACACCAGGGACCTTGGTGACGGAATCGTAGAACTGCAACTGGGCCGGGCGCCGGTCAACGCGCTGAGCGCGGATTTCCTGATGGAGTTCGCAGCCAAGATTGACGAGATGGGACAGGATCCGGCGGTCAGCGCCATCGTGTTGAAAAGCCCGTTCAAAGTCTTTTCCGCCGGGCTGGATCTGAAAGAAGCGCAGGAGTTCGATCTTGAGCAGCAGCACGCCATTGTGCGCGGCCTGAACGAAGGCTTCCTGGCGCTTTACAGCTGCCCGAAACCGGTAGTGGCTGCTGTTGGCGGCGCTGCAATTGCCGGTGGGTTGTTTTTCGTTCTGGCCAGCGACGTGCGGATCGGCCACTCCAGATCCGCCTATGGACTGGCCGAGGTGCGCGTCGGCGCGGACTTCCCGATAGGGCCGCTGGAAATCGCCAAAGCTACGCTCGACAGCAACACGCAGCGGCGCCTGATGCTGACCGGGCAATCTATCGGTCCGATTGCAGCGCGCAATTATGGCCTTGTCGATATCATCGCCGAGGATATGGAGGATCTTGAGATCTACGCGCTGCGCGAGGCCCGTAACCTGGCGGAATTGCCGCCGCAGACCTTTGCCTCGGTCAAGATGCAGCTGCGCGGCGAGGTAATCGACCGCATCAAGGCAGGGATTGCCGCAGGCGGAAACGCACCAGAGGGTGGCTGGTTCAATTCCGAAACCAAGGCCGCGATGGAAAAGATGATCAGCGGCCGGGGCGAGTAGGCACACCGGCCCGCACCAAGACAGACAGGGAGGAAATCAATGCTGGACCACGACCGGCTGGACCGCGTGAAGGCATGGCAGCAACGCTATGTGGATCAAAGGAAATATGCCGGCAGTTCGGTCTTGATCAACGAAGGTGGGAAGGAAGCGTTCTTTCACGCAACGGGTCTGAGAAATATCGAGGACGGCCTGCCTTTTACCCGCGATACGCTGGTACGGATCTACTCGATGACCAAACCGGTGACCTCCCTTGCCATCATGATGCTCTTGGAAAAGGGGCTGTTTCACTTGGATGCGCCGGTGTCGGATTTTATTCCCGAATTCACCGACATGCAGGCGCTGGTGCCAGGGGCAACGGCAATTGATCAGGTTGAACCCAGCCGGGCGCCGACGCTGCATGAACTGCTGACCCACACCAGCGGTCTCAGCTATCCTTTCAACCCCGGCGTTTTGCCCGCAGCCATGGAAGAGCAGCAGCTGATGTTCAAACCGGGGCAGGGTAAATTGGAAAAGATGGCGGCGGAGTTGGCAGCCTATCCGCTCGCCTTTCAACCCGGCACACGCTGGGAATACTCGGTCAGTATTGATGTTCTGGGCCGCGTCGTCGAAGTTGTTTCGGGCAAGACACTTGGCGATTTTTTTGAAACCGAAATCTTTGCTCCGCTCGGCATGACCGAGACAACGTTCCGGGTCCCGCGTGGCACCGGTGATCGCTTTGCCTCGCTCTATACCCCGCTGGCTGGGGATGCGATGGCGCTGAATTCAGCAAAAACCGGCGGCGAAACCCTGCGCCTGACGGATCTGCACGGCGGCTCTCCGTTTGAAACGACTGAGATGATGTCTGGTGGCGGCGGGTTGGTCGGAACCATCGATGACTACATGAAGTTTTCCGAAATGCTGCGGCGCCGCGGCGCCCATAAGGATGGCTATCTGATCAGCCCGAAAACCGCTGATTTCATGATGCGGAACCATCTGCCCGGGGATATCGCCTCCATGGGGCCGCAAAGCTTTGCAGAACAGCCGATGGAAGGCATGGGTTTTGGCCTGGGCGGCGCCGTGGTGATGGATCCCGGTCGGGCGCGCTGCCCCGGGTCCGTAGGTGACTTTAGCTGGGGCGGCATGGCTTCGACCTTCTTCTGGATGGACCCGGTGTTGGATCTGTCCGTGGTGTTCTTTACCCAGCTGTCGCCCAGCAGTTCCTATCCCTCGCGGGCTGAGCTGAAGGCGCTGGTACACGGGGCAGTGATGTGATGAGCGATATTCCCGACCGTAAGATCCTGTGGACCCCAACCGCGGAGCGCGCCGAGGCGAGCCGCATGGCGGCATTCAAGCGCTGGCTGGCTGCGGAGAAGGCAAAAACCTTCGACGATTACAATGGCCTGTGGGAGTGGAGCGTTTCCGACCTTGAAGGGTTTTGGGGCGCATTGGCCGTGTTCTTTGATCTGGAATTCACCACGCCGCCAAGCTGTATCCTGGGCAATCGCAGCATGCCTGGCGCAGAATGGTGCCCGGGCGGAGAGTTGAACTGGGCCAGGCACATTCTGCGGCAGGTCGACAAAACCCCGCAGGAACAGGCGCTTGTCGTTCATTCTGAAACCTTTGGCCGATCCGAGCTGACCTGGGCCGAACTCGCCGCTCAGGTGGCCAGCGTAGCTGCAAACCTGCGGGCCATGGGCGTCGGGCAGGGCGACAGGGTCACCGCCGTTTTGCCCAATACCGAGGCCGCGATTATCGCCTGTCTGGCCACCGCCAGCCTAGGCGGCATCTGGTCGCTTTGCGCGCCAGATATGGGCCATGTCGCCATTCTGGACCGGTTCCGCCAGATCGAGCCTAAGGTCCTTATCTATCAGGACGGATATGTGCATGCGGGCAAGACCATGGACCGGCGCGAAGTGCTGACCACCATTGCCGACGGTCTGCCAAGCGTGACCCACCGCGTGGTACTGCCGGTGGTCGGTGATCTTCCCGAGAGCGCAACCCATTGGCATGATATGATCGGGGATGTTCACGCCCCGCTGGAGTTTACGCCGGTTCCTTTCGATCATCCGCTGTGGGTGGTCTATTCCTCTGGCACCACCGGAAATCCTAAACCCATCGTGCACGGGCACGGTGGCATCCTGTTCGAAGGCGTCAAGCAATCGCTGCATCAGGATCTGAGTTCCGACAGCCGGTTTTGCTGGCTGACGTCGTCGGGCTGGGTGATGTGGAACGCGCAATTCGTGGCCTTGGGGCAGGGCGCAACGACACTGCTTTATGACCAGGCGCCGAACCACCCCGATATGCTGGACCTGTGGCGGTGCTGCGCGGATGAGCGGATCACCTATCTGGGCGTCGGCGCCGCTTATATCACCGCCTGCGTGAAATCCGGCATCAGACCCGGACGTGATCTCGATCTGTCGGCGCTGGTCTCGCTGGGTACCACTGGATCGCCGCTGACCTCGGATGGCTATGATTGGGTGTATTCCGAGGTAAAGGCCGACATCTGGCTGGCGCCGATCTCCGGCGGCACCGATCTGTGCGGCGCCTTCGTCTGCGGCAATGTCATGCTGCCGGTGCGCGCGGGCGAAATGCAGTGCCGCGCGCTTGGCAATGCGGTGCGCGCATTTGATGAGACCGGTCAGGAAGTGATCGGCAGCGTCGGAGAGCTGGTCTGCACCGAACCTTTACCCTCTATGCCCTTGTTTTTCTGGGGAGATGAGAACGGATCGCGCCTGCATGACAGCTATTTCGATACCTATCCGGGCATCTGGCGCCATGGCGACTGGATCGAAATCACCCCCGAGGGCGGATCGGTGATCTATGGCCGCTCGGACGCGACGATCAACCGGCGCGGGCTGCGGCTTGGCTCTTCGGAAATCTATCAGGCCGTCGAAGGTCTTGAGCACGTGCTGGACAGCCTTGTCGTTGATTTGGAATTCCTCGGGCGCGACAGTTTCATGCCGCTGTTCGTGGTACTGGCCGAGGGGCAAGAGCTGGATGACGCCATGCGCGACAAGATCCGTAGTGCGATCCGGAGCGGCGTGTCGGCGCGGTTCGTGCCTGATGAAATAATCAGCGTCCCCGAAGTCCCGCGCACGCTTTCGGGAAAGAAGCTGGAAGTGCCCGTGAAAAAGCTGCTACTTGGAGGGGACCCCGCAAAAGTCGTGAACCGTGACTCGATGGCCAACCCTGACAGTTTCGATCTGTTCATCGCCTATGCAAAGAGGCGGGAGGCTGGTTGAGGAAGGCGCCATAAATGAATGATGTTGGGAAGGTTTTGCTCAATCTTCTGGATCTGGAGCGGCTGGATACGAACCTGTATCGTGGCATTGGCTCCGGTGGTGAAACCCCCATGCGGATTTATGGCGGGCAGGTTATCGCCCAGGCACTGACGGCAGCCTATGCCACCGTGTCTGGGCGGTTGTGCCATTCGCTGCATGCCTATTTCATTCGGCCAGGCGATCCCGCAAGCCCAGTCATTTATGAGGTCGATCCGGCCCGCGATGGCGGGAGTTTCACTACCCGGCGCGTCATCGCCATTCAAAACGGCAAGCAGATCCTCAACCTTGCCGCATCGTTCCACAAGGAAGAACCGGGCTGGAGCCATCAGCATACAATGCCGGATGTCCCACCGCCGGATGGGTTGCAGAGCCGTGATGAGCTGCACGAGCTGCATGCCCACCGGATTTCCGAGGACATGCGCGAGGAATTCACCCGTCAGCGCCCGTTTGAAATCCGCGATATTGAGCCGCGCGATCCGCTGAACCCCCAGGTTTGCAGCGATATCAATCACATGTGGATCAGAATGGAATCCGCCAAGGACGCTGGGCCAGAGCTGCAACATGTGCTGATGGCCTATGCATCGGACTTTGGTCTCTTGGGGTCAGCGCTGCGTCCACACGGGCTGACCTGGTACAAGCCCGAAGCGATGACCGCGAGCCTGGACCATGCCATGTGGTTCCATGCGCCGGTGCGGTTTGAAAACTGGCACCTTTATACGATGGATTCACCCTTTGCTGGGAATGGCCGCGGCTTTAACCGCGGCTCGATCTACACGCAGGATGGCCAACTGGTGGCCAGCGTTGCACAGGAAGGGCTGATGCGACCGATCAGCAGCTGAGCGCGTCTTCAAAAATCACGTGTTATCAAAGCGATCGCGCAGTTTCTGCATGCCGGTGATCCAGCGGTCATAATCGGCCGTCTTGGCCTGCATGTAGCTTTCGACCTTGGGGTGTGGCAGCACCAGGAACTTGCCAGCCTCAATCGCTTCGGCGCAGGCGGTGGCCACATCTTCAGGCTCCAGTAGCCCGTCGACACTGGCGACGCTGTTTTCTAATCCACGGGTCATTTCTGACCGGACGGCCTGCGGGCACAGGACCGAAACGCCTATGCCCTTATCGCCATAAGTGATTGCCAGCCATTCAGAAAAGCCAACGGCCGCGTGTTTGGTGACGCCATAGGGCGCGGCGCCGATCTGGTTGAGCAGACCTGCGGCCGAGGCCGTGTTCAGGATGTATCCGCCGCCGCGTTCCAGCATGCGTGGCACCAGATGCCGCGCGGTCCAGACGTGGGACATTACGTTGATGTCCCAGATCCTCTGCCAGTCGTCATTGCTGACCTCAAAACCGCCGCGGGTCAGGATACCAGCGTTGGCGCAGAACAGGGTAATCGGTGCGATCTCGGTTTCCACGCAATCGACCAACGCAGCGATGCTGTCCTCGGATGCGACGTCCACATGCTTGGCAGTGCCGCCGATCTCGATCGCCGTTGCCTCGGCTCCGGCAAGATCGATATCGGCGCAGATCACATGCGCGGCGCCCATCTGCGCAAATTTCTCGGCTAGCCCTTTGCCGATCCCATGGGCAGCGCCGGTGACGACAACACAGCTGTTTTTGATTTGCATGATTGATCTTGCGCTCCATATTTGACCCGAATTCACGCTAGCGGGAGCAAGAGGAGCTGCCAATCCCGTGTGACGGAACGGAATTCCAGCTATATATTACATAATACCAATTATACGATTGCTGCGTGTACGCGCAAAGCGATAATGTCACCCATGAGCAATTCAGAAGTGTCACTCTCCTCGCATACAACAGCGAGGACGAGCGGACATGGGATGGGTGATGATGAGCGAGCGCGATTTGAACCGCGTTGAGGTTTTGGCGCAGGTCGATGATAGTCGGCTGACGGTAGACAATGCGGCAAACCTGCTGAATCTGACAAGGCGGCAAGTGTTCCGGCTTCTCAAGAGATACCGGCAGGATGGCGCCTCAGCGATCCGGCATAAGGCGCGCGGCAAACCTCCAAACAACCGTATCCATCATGCAAAGCGCGATTATGCTCTGAGCCTGATCAAAGAGAATTACCCGGATTTCGGCCCAACACTGGCAGCTGAGAAGCTGGCTGAGCATCACGGGTTCACAGTGTCTCGTGAGACCTTGCGCAAATGGATGATCGAAGACGGCATCTGGCTCTCGCGGAAACAGCGCCGGACCTTCCATCAACCTCGCTTACGGCGCGAATGCTATGGTGAGCTGATCCAGATTGATGGTTCCGATCACCGTTGGTTTGAGGATCGGGGTGATCCCTGCACCCTGCTCGTTTTCATCGATGATGCCACCAGCACCTTGATGGAGCTGCGGTTTGTGAAGTCCGAGAGCACGTTCAGCTATTTCGAGGCGTTGGACAGTTATTTGGTTCAGCATGGCCGCCCAGTGGCCTTTTACAGCGACAAGCATTCGGTATTCCGAGTTGCCAAAGAAGACGCCAGGAATGGTGCAGGCATGACCCAGTTCGGGCGTGCGTTGAATGAGCTGAACATCGAGATCCTGTGCGCCAACAGCTCTCAAGCCAAGGGCCGCGTAGAACGGGCCAATCGCACGCTTCAGGACCGGCTTGTCAAAGAGCTGAGGCTGGCAGGCGTTTCGGACATGAAAGCCGGAAACGCTTTTCTTGAAGGCTTTAAGAGCCGCTTTAACGCCAAATTTGCCAAGGCCCCGGCCAAACCGGACAACCTGCACCGGGCGTTGAATGTGGAGCCGGATCGGCTGGCGGAAGTGTTGTGCTGGCG